>NZ_JBDFXP010000024.1:0-79433 GCF_040911965.1 Phocaeicola sp. RTP21359st1_B8_RTP21360_211022 | reverse complement strand
CAAAGTTGTCTATAAGCACATCCGGAAGGATGGCACGAAGGAGTCGTTCGGGTTTCATAAAACAAAGGTAAGCAAAGGTAGCTAATTTTAAAACTTAACAACCAGAAATTTCCGCTGAGCCATATTTAAGTATGAGGAAAATGTAGACATAAAAAAAGGAGCAACGCCTTGCTCCAACCTTTGTTAACCTTAAATCTAATACTATGAAAAACACGTTGCAAAGGTACGTGTTTTAGTGGATTTTGCAAATAAAACAACTAAAAAAATATGTTTTCTAACATGTTTTAATACTTTTGTCCTATTTGTTAAGGATGAGGACTTTTTTTATTTACTTGTATTTTGTCTTTTTTACATATAAAACCGTATATTTGTTGCCACTTTTGCAAAAGGATAAAAACGAATGGTTTCAGTAGATAATTTGAAAGTAGAGTTTGGAGTAACGCCTCTGTTTGAGGATGTGTCATACGTTATCAATAAGAGAGATCGTATTGCGCTGGTCGGGAAGAATGGGGCCGGTAAGTCTACTATGCTTAAGATATTGGCAGGAATACAGGCGCCTACTTCAGGTAGTGTTTCTGTTCCGCGTGATGTGACGATAGGCTATTTGCCTCAAGTCATGATTCTGAGTGATAAACATACTGTGATGGAAGAGGCGGAGATGGCTTTTGAACATATCTTTGACTTGCAGGCTAGTATTGAGAGAATGAATCAGGAGTTGGCGGATAGAACAGATTATGATTCAGAAAACTATCATAAACTGATTGAGAAATTCACCCATGACAATGAACGCTTTTTGATGATGGGAGGTACCAATTATACAGCTGAGATAGAACGTACATTGATGGGGTTGGGATTTAGCCGGGAGGATTTTAACCGTCCTACATCTGAGTTCAGTGGTGGATGGCGTATGCGTATAGAGTTGGCCAAGTTGCTGTTGCGACGGCCCGATGTGTTGCTGTTGGACGAGCCTACCAATCATCTGGATATAGAAAGCATTCAATGGTTGGAAAACTTTTTGAAGACAAGTGCGGGAGCCGTTGTATTGGTGAGCCACGACCGTGCATTTATTAATAATGTGACCAATCGTACGATTGAAATATCTTGCGGGCATATCTATGATTATAAAGTGGCTTACGATGAGTTTGTGGTATTGCGCAAAGAACGTCGTGAGCAGCAATTGCGTGCATACGAGAACCAGCAGAAGCAAATTCAGGATACGGAAGATTTCATAGAGCGTTTCCGTTATAAGGCTACCAAGGCTGTACAGGTGCAGAGCCGCATCAAGCAATTGGAAAAAATAGTTCCTATTGAAATTGATGATGAAGATAATTCAGCCTTGCGGTTGAAGTTTCCGCCTGCCATGCGTTCCGGCAATTATCCGGTCATTTGTGACGGGGTGAAGAAAGCATATGGCAGTCATATCGTTTTTCACGATGTGACTTTGACTATTAATCGAGGTGAGAAGGTGGCTTTTGTCGGAAAGAATGGGGAAGGTAAGTCCACTTTGGTGAAATGTATAATGGACGAAATCCCATACGAAGGTAAACTGACCATCGGGCACAACGTACAGATTGGTTATTTTGCTCAGAATCAGGCTCAGATGTTGGATGAAAATCTGAGTGTCTTTGATACGATTGATTATGTGGCAAAAGGGGATATTCGTTTGAAGATTCGTGATATTCTGGGAGCATTCATGTTTGGAGGTGAGGCTTCTGATAAAAAAGTAAAGGTA
The DNA here is from genome assembly GCF_040911965.1 of Phocaeicola sp. RTP21359st1_B8_RTP21360_211022. Taxonomy (NCBI): domain Bacteria; kingdom Pseudomonadati; phylum Bacteroidota; class Bacteroidia; order Bacteroidales; family Bacteroidaceae; genus Phocaeicola; species Phocaeicola sp. RTP21359st1_B8_RTP21360_211022. Next base: position 77,701 of record NZ_JBDFXP010000024.1, on the reverse strand, counting down.
CTGTCGGGTGGGGAGCGGAGTCGTCTTGCCATGATAAAACTTTTGTTAGAACCGGTGAATTTCCTTATTTTGGACGAACCTACCAACCATCTGGATATGCGCTCAAAGGATGTATTGAAAGAAGCTATCAAGGAATTTGATGGAACGGTGATTGTTGTTTCTCATGACCGTGAGTTCTTGGATGGACTGGTGACCAAAGTTTATGAATTCGGAGGTGGAGTAGTAAAAGAACACATTGGCGGCATTTATGATTTTTTACAGAAAAAGAAAATAGAGAGTCTGAATGAGTTGCAGCTTTCGGCTTCTCCTACTGTGTCTGCCACTAAAAAGGAAGAACCCGAAACGGTTAGTGAGAACAAATTATCTTATGAGGCGCAAAAGGAATTGAATAAGAAAATTCGCAAATTGGAGAAACGAATTGCGGATTGTGAACAGAAAATAGAAAAGCTGGAAACTGAGATTGGCGAGGTGGAAGCTGATATGGCTACTCCCGAAGGTGCATCGGATATGGCTTTGTATGAAAAGCATCAGAAACTGAAAAAGGACTTGGATCAGACGGTAGAAGAATGGGAGACCGTTTCTATGGAATTAGAAGAGATGCAGGGAAGTTAAAGTATGTATCATATATATAGAACAAATGAAAGCAAAACATTATTTACCAATGGCTGTATTGGCTCTGGCAGTAGCTGCCGGATGCGACAGTAAAAAGGAAGCCGTCATGACTTCGGGTATAGACTTGACAAATTTGGACACTACGGCTGTTCAAGGAGCTGATTTTTATCAGTATGCTTGTGGCGGATGGATGAAGAAACACCCTCTGACCAATGAATATTCCCGTTTTGGCTCATTCGATATGCTTGCTGAAAATAATCGGGAACAACTGAAAGGATTGATTGTGGAAATTGCTGCCGGGCAGAATGCGCAAGGTACAATAGGTCAGAAAATAGGGGATATCTATAATTTGGCTATGGATAGTGTGAAACTGAATGCGGATGGAGTAACTCCTATTCAAGCTGATTTGGAAAAGATTGCTTCAGTGAAGGATAAATCGGAAATAGTTCCTTTGATGGCGGAACTGGCTCATAGCGGTGTATTCCCTTATTTCAGTTTCTATGTGGGTGCCGATATCATGGACAGCAAGAGCAATTTGTTTCAATTGTATCAAGGGGGTATCAGTCTGGGTGAAAAAGAATATTATCTGGACAATGATGATGTGACTGTCAATATCCGTAATAAGTATAAGGAACATATTGTAAAGATGTTCCAATTGGCTGGTTTTGATGAGGCTGCCGCTAAAAAGAAAATGGAGGCTGTAATGGATATCGAAACCCGTATTGCAAAAGCTTCTTTCAGTGCGGTGGAACAGCGTAACCCTGCGGCCAATTATCATAAAATGTCTTTGGATGAATTAAAGAAAGAGATTCCGGGCATTGACTGGGATGCTTTCTTGAATGGTATAGGCGTGAAAGGGGTGACTGAACTGAGTGTTTCTCAAGTGGAGCCGATTAAAGAGGTTGAGAAAATTATCAATAGCTTGCCGGTTGAAAATCAGATCGCTTATATGCAATGGAGTCTGATAGACAGGGCTGCCGGTTACTTGAGTGATGATTTGGTGGCACAAAATTTTGATTTTTATGGAAAAACACTATCCGGCAAACAGGCTAACCAACCTCGTTGGAAGCGTGCTGTAAGTACTGTAAATGGAGTACTGGGTGAAGCGGTAGGTCAGATGTATGTGGAGAAATATTTTCCGGCAGCCGCAAAAGAACGTATGGTGCAGTTGGTAAAGAATCTGCAGACCGCATTGGGAGAACGTATTCGGAATTTGGAATGGATGGGTGATAGCACAAAGATTAAAGCTATTGAGAAGTTGAATTCTTTTTATGTAAAGGTAGGCTATCCTGATAAGTGGAGGGATTATACCGGTTTGAATATTGAAAAAGATTCTTATTGGGCCAATGTGAAGCGTGCTACAGAATTCGAACTGGATTATATGTTATCCAAGGCAGGAAAGCCGGTTGACAGAGATGAATGGGGAATGACTCCGCAGACTGTCAATGCATATTATAATCCGACCACGAATGAGATTTGTTTTCCGGCGGGTATTCTTCAATATCCGTTTTTTGATATGAATGCTGATGATGCATTTAATTATGGAGCTATTGGCGTGGTTATCGGTCATGAAATGACTCATGGATTCGATGATCAGGGACGTCAGTTTGATAAGGATGGTAATTTGAAAGATTGGTGGACAGCCGAAGATGCCAAACGTTTTGAAGAACGTGCTCAGGTAATGGTGAATTTCTTTGATAGCATCCAGGTTTTGCCGGGACTCAATGCCAACGGTTCTTTGACTTTAGGTGAGAATATAGCCGATCATGGTGGTTTGCAGGTTTCTTTCCAGGCGTTCAAGAATGCGACAAAAGATGCTCCCCTGCCGGTAAAAGACGGATTTACTCCGGAACAGCGCTTCTTCTTGTCATACGCCGGAGTGTGGGCTGGCAATATCCGCGACGAGCAGATTCGTTTGCAAACCAAGTCTGATCCACATTCATTGGGCAGATGGCGTGTGAACGGAGCACTCCCTCAAATAGGTGCATGGTATGATGCTTTTGGCATTAAAGAGGGGGATCCTATGTATTTGGCTCCTGAAAAACGTGTCTCTATTTGGTAAGCTTTGTATGTAAAAGATAATAAGAAAGCATGGTAATTGCTGAGAATTCGGCATTTACCATGCTTTCTTTTTGGAATTTACATGATAAACACCTATTTTTGTGCTCGATGAAACGGAGACGATACATAGCATGGGTATTGATGTTGGTCAGCATTATCATGTTGACAGCATCTGTTCTGCCTCATCATCATCACCGGGAAATTCTTTGTTTGCAGCATGATATGACTTTGTGCGGCTGTCAATGTTCCGTGCAGCATCAGCAGCATAATAATAGTTCTGATGAGAATCATACATGTAATGCCGGATGTGTGACCAAGTTTAAAAGTGTAACTCCGGATCGGGCCCAAGACAGTGTTTCTCCTGATTATTCGTTTTGTTTGCTGTTATATACGGTGACGGATGTATTGGCGCTTTCATTGCGGTTGACAGAACACAACACATTACCTTATAATTACTATTTAGAAAAACTGCATTCTACGTGTCTTCCCCACGTAAAGGGGTTGCGTGCTCCTCCTTGCGATGTTCTTGCTTAACAGATAGAAAGTTTATCTTTTTATCCGCAACTTTGTTGCATTTTCTTTACACTAATTTTGCATTTAATAAAAAGTAAGAACAAATAATATCATCATGAAGAAACTTATCTTTATGGGAGTCTTAGGCTTGTTCCTCTTAGGCTCTTGCAACAGTAAATCGGGTCATGATCACGAAGGACACGATCATGGAACGGAGGAAGCACATAATCACGACCACGAAGGGCATGACCATAATCACGAAGGGCATGACCATGAAAAAGAAAACCACGACCATGAGAATGAAGGTCACGAAGGGCATAATCATGAAGCGGAAGCTTCTGCAGCCGGACATTCCGATGAGATAATTCTGGCTCCAGAAAAAGCAAAAGCAGCCGGGGTAGAATCGGAAATAATCCGGCCTGAATCATTCCGTCAGGTGATAACGACCAGCGGTCAGGTGCAGGCAGCACAAGGCGATGAAAGCGTAGTAGTCGCCAATGTAGCCGGTGTGGTTTCTTTCCGCCATCCGGTAACGGACGGTATGAGTGTGAGCAAGGGGGCTCCCATTCTGAATATCTCTGCTGAGAATATGCCGGACGGAGACCCTGTAAAACGTACCCGTATCGCATATGAAACCGCCAAAAAAGAATATGAACGTGCCGCCAAGTTGGTAAAAAGTCAGATAATATCGCAGAAAGATTTCAATGCCATTAAGGAGAGTTATGAAAATGCATTATTGGCATACGAGGCTATTTCAAAGAACCAGACCAAGACAGGTGTGTCCGTCACAGCTCCTTTAGGTGGTTATATCAAGAATTGTCTGGTGCAGGAAGGTGACTATGTGTCGGTAGGCCAGCCTTTGGTGAGTATCACTCAGAACCGTCGTCTGTTCCTTCGTGCAGATGTTTCCGAGAAATATTATGGTTATCTGCATAGCATCCAGTCGGCAAACTTCAAGACTCCATACGATAATAAGGTATATGAGCTGGGTGAGTTGAAAGGGCGTCTGCTTTCTTATGGTAAAGCATCCGGTGGTACTTCTTTTTATGTGCCTGTAACTTTCGAATTTGATAATCGGGGAGATGTGATTCCCGGTTCGTATGTGGAGGTGTATCTGCTCTCGTCGGAAATGCCCGATGTGCTGGCCTTGCCTGTTACGGCACTGACCGAAGAACAAGGTTTGTACTTTGTTTATCTGCAACTGGATGAGGAAGGATATAAGAAACAGGAGGTAACTTTGGGAGCGAGCAACGGAAAGAAAGTGCAGATTCTGACCGGTTTGAAAGCCGGTGACCGTGTGGTAACAAAGGGAGCTTATCAGGTGAAATTAGCGTCGGCCAGCAATGCGATTCCGGCTCATAGTCATGAACATTAATCAGCCGTCCTATGCTAAATAAGATTATACATTTTTCCCTTCAGAACCGTATATTGGTTCTGGTGGCGTCGGTTTTGCTGCTTATCGGCGGTACTTACACGGCTTTTCATACGGAAGTCGATGTGTTCCCCGATTTGAATGCACCGACTGTAGTGATTATGACCGAAGCGAATGGTATGGCAGCCGAAGAGGTGGAACAATTGGTAACCTTTCCTGTAGAAACTGCCGTGAACGGTGCGACCCATGTGCGCCGGGTGCGTTCATCTTCCACCAATGGCTTTTCCGTTGTGTGGGTGGAATTTGAATGGGATATCGATATCTATCTGGCCCGTCAGATTGTCAGTGAGAAATTGTCCTTGGTCAGCGAGGAGTTGCCCGAGAATGTAGGTAAACCTACCATGGGACCTCAGTCTTCTATTTTAGGTGAGTTGCTGATTATCGGTCTGACTTCGGATACTACTTCCATGCTCGATCTCCGTACACTGGCAGACTGGACTATCCGTCCGCGCCTGCTCTCTACGGGAGGTGTGGCACAGGTTGCCGTGCTGGGAGGTGATATCAAGGAATATCAGGTGTTGCTTGACCCTGCCCGTATGAAACATTACAATGTTACGTTGGCAGAGGTGATGAACGTTACCCGTAACATGAATCAGAATGCCAATGGCGGAGTGATTTATGAATATGGAAACGAATATATTGTTCGCGGGGTGCTTTCCAGTCATGATGTGGCTCAGTTGTCACGTTCCGTCATCAAGACGGTGGAAGGGGTGCCCGTTACATTGGAGGATATTGCCGATGTGAAGATTGGTTCGCAGGAACCCAAACTGGGTACTGCTTCGGAGAGAGGAAAACCTGCCGTACTGCTGACCGTTACCAAACAACCCAAGACCGGGACTATTGAACTGACAGAGCAGTTGGAAGCCGCATTGAAGGATTTGCAGAAGAATCTTCCGGCTGATGTACACGTTTCTACAGATATTTTCCGTCAGAGCCGTTTTATTGAAAGCTCTATCGGTAATGTGAAGGATTCGTTGTATGAAGGTGCTGTTTTTGTGGTGATTGTTCTCTTCCTGTTCCTTGCCAATGTACGTACCACGGTTATTTCATTGGTAACCCTTCCGTTGTCATTGATTGTTTCTATATTGACTCTTCACTATATGGGACTCACCATCAATACCATGAGTTTGGGTGGTATGGCCATTGCCATTGGTTCGTTGGTGGATGATGCCATTGTGGATGTGGAAAATGTATGGAAGCACTTGCGTGAGAATCGCTTGTTGCCCGAAGAGGAACGTAAGAGCGTGATTGAAGTCGTGTTCAATGCTTCGAAGGAAGTGCGTATGCCTATCTTGAACTCTACCTTGATTATTGTAGTCAGCTTTGTTCCTTTGTTTTTCCTGACAGGAATGGAAGGGCGTATGCTGGTTCCGTTGGGCATTGCCTTTATTGTGGCGTTGTTTGCTTCTACGGTAGTGGCTTTGACACTGACTCCGGTATTGTGCAGCTATCTGTTAGGTAATAATAAAAGCAAAGGATTGCCCAAAGAGGCATTTGTGGCCGTATGGATGAAAAAGCATTACCGCAATGCCTTGTTATGGTCCTTGAATCATAAATCCGCAGTATTGGGTTTTACGGGTGGACTGTTTGCGGTGGCATTGGTTATGTTTTTTACATTAGGACGCAGTTTCCTGCCATCTTTCAATGAAGGTTCGTTCACCATTAATATCAGTTCATTGCCGGGAATTTCTTTGGCAGAATCGGATAAAATGGGACACCGTGCAGAAGAGTTGCTGATGTCTATTCCCGAAATACAGACTGTAGCCCGTAAAACGGGACGTGCCGAACTGGATGAGCATGCATTAGGGGTTAACGTGAGTGAAATTGAGGCCCCGTTTGAATTGAAAGACCGTTCCCGCCAGGAACTGGTAGCCGATGTGCGTGCCAAGTTATCTACCATTACCGGTGCGAATATCGAAATAGGCCAACCTATCAGCCACCGTATCGATGCCATGCTTTCGGGTACCAAGGCCAACATTGCCATCAAACTGTTTGGTAATGATTTGAACAAGATGTTTGCCATCGGTAATCAGATAAAGGATGCCATCAGCAGTGTGGAGGGTATTGCCGACTTGAATGTGGAACAACAAATCGAACGTCCGCAGCTCAAGATTGTTCCCAAACGCGAGATGCTTGCCAAATTCGGTATTTCTTTACCGGAGTTTGCCGAGTTTGTATCAGTGAACATGGCGGGTGAAGTCGTTTCACAGGTATATGAAGAAGGCAAAGCGTTTAATCTTATTGTCCGTACCAAGGATGAGGTGCGTGATGAGATGGAGAAGGTGCGCAACCTGATGATTGATACCGGTGACGGTCAGAAAATCCCTGTCAACTATGTAGCCGATGTGGTTTCTGCCATGGGACCGAATACCATCAGCCGTGAGAACGTGAAGCGTAAGATTGTGATTTCGGCCAATACCAGCGGTCGTGATTTGCGCAGCGTGGTGAATGATATACAGGAACGGATTGATGCGCAAATCAAGCTTCCCGAAGGATATCATGTGGAATATGGCGGTCAGTTTGAAAGCGAGCAGGCGGCCAGCCGTACGCTGATGCTCACTTCGTTTATGAGTATCGTGGTTATCTTCCTGTTGCTTTATACCCAGTTTAAGAATGCAGCCCAAAGTGGAGTCATTTTGTTGAATTTGCCTTTGGCGTTGATTGGTGGGGTATTTGCATTGATGATAACAACGGGTGAGATAAGCATTCCGGCTATTATCGGCTTTATCTCGTTGTTTGGCATTGCTACCCGTAATGGTATGTTGTTGATAAGTCATTACAATATGTTGCGCGAAGAAGGTATGGATTTGAAAGAAAGCATTCTTCACGGTTCGTTAGACCGTTTGAACCCTATCCTGATGACTGCGTTGTCTTCCGCGCTGGCTTTGATACCTTTGGCATTCCGTGGCGATTTGCCGGGTAATGAAATACAAAGCCCGATGGCGAAAGTTATTCTTGGAGGTCTTTTGACATCGACTTTCCTGAACGCTTTCATTATTCCGATTGTTTATGAACTGATGAACCGAAAGAAGAAATAATAGAAATAATATGAAACGAATCTTAGTTATAATAGCCCTCTGCTCTCCCTTACTGATGCAGGCCCAGAGTATTGAGCACATTTTGAAAAGCATCGAGCAGAACAATAAAGAGCTCAAGGCACAGAAACATGCCGCCGATGCGACCAAGATGGAAAACCGGACAAACAACAACTTGCCTGATCCTACGGTGAGCTACAGCTCTTTTTACAGTAATGGTGCCGAAGGTGGTCACGGTACGGAATTCGTTGCTTCGCAAGGTTTTGATTTTCCTACTCAGTATATTGCCCGCAACCGGCAGGCTACTTTGCAGAACGAAGCGGTGGACAAGCAACAACAGGCTGCCCGCCGGGATATTCTGCTGAATGCGAAGAATCTCTGTCTGGACCTTATTCTGTTGAATCAGGAAAAGACATTGATGGATATCCGTATGAAAAATGCGGATGAATTACAGGCACTTTATGAAAAACGTCTGACTACCGGTGATGCGAATATACTGGAAGTCAACAAAATCAAGATGGAGCGTATGAACGTGCAGACGGAAGTTGCCCAAAACAGCGCAGCTCACCGCACTGCCTTGCAGTCTCTGCTTGCCATGAACGGTAACATGCCTTTGGAGTTTGCTGAAACCACGTATCCTGCCATACAGGAAATCAATGATTACAATGTTATGAGGGATGAAGTGATGGCGTCAGACCTTGACTTGCAGGCCGCCGCCGCCACTGCCCGTGCCGCCGAGAAGCAGGTTTCGGTAGACCGCCAAGGATGGTTGCCGAAGCTGGAAGCCGGCTTTCGCCGTAACACGGATGATGCGGTTTCGATGAATGGTTTTGTGGTAGGGGGCTCCTTGCCTTTGTTTCAGAATCGTAAAAAGGTAAAGATAGCCAAGGCACAGGCTATCAGCGCTCAGCTTATGCAAGAAAGTGCTAAAGACCGGGTCGAGGCTTCCCTGATGTCTCTTTTCAATGAGATGCAGCAGTTGAAGGATGCCATGAATGCGTATGATGTCCCTTTGATGTACCGTTCGCTGGATTTATTGAAGCAGGCATTGACCGAAGGACAAATTTCATTGATTGAATATTTTGTGGAAACGGAAAGTATTTATAAGAATCTTCAGGCGTATATGCAGATTGAGAATCAATACCAGAAGGTGATGGCGAATATTTACAAGAATAACCTATAAAATGTTAGGACTCGGTAAAATCTGTCATTTGATTATTATAAGGATGAAGAAATAATCCAAATAATATTAATGATTTGTCTGTTTGGAATACAATAGGATAGGGGTTATGTTATATAGGCATGACCCCTAAAACTATAAATATGGATAACTTGAAATTACTGGCAATAGTAACCGGAGAAGGCGAATTTGTGAATAAGAATTTAAGAACCGGATTATGGCTGAGCGAACTCACCCATATTTATCACGGCGCCAAAAAGCAAGGAATAGAAATTACCGTTGCCAGTCCCAAAGGAGGCGATACTCCTATCGATCCGGAGAGTTTGAATCCCTTACTCATGGATGAGATAACTAAAACCTGTTGGGAAGATTCCATATTTAAGAATGTATTGCAGCATACTAAAAGTTTGGATGAAGTCTCCGAATTTCAGTTTGATTGCGTTTATTTGGCGGGAGGACATGGTTCCATGTATGATTTTCCGGATAATATTGTCTTGCAAGCCATCTTAAAAAAGCAATATGAAAATGAAAAGAAGGTGGCAGCCATTTGTCACGGTGTTTGTGGATTGTTGAATGTGACGTTGGCTTCCGGCGAATATCTAGTTAAAGATAAGAAGCTTACAGGATTCAGCCGGGCTGAAGAAATTCTGGCAAGAAAGGAAAGGGTCGTGCCTTTCGATTTGGAAACCGAACTGAAAGACAGAGGTGCCCGCTACGAGAAAGCATTGATTCCGATGACTTCAAAAGTCGTTATTGACGGTAATCTGTTCACCGGAGAGAATCCGTTCAGTTCCAAGAAAATGGCAGAAGTCATCCTGCAATGTTTCAGTAAGAAATAAAGTTATTAATTTGAATAGGAAATGAATTTAGAAGAGGTATTGAACTTCCGCCGGTCTGTGCGGAGGTATGATAAAAATAAACCGATAGACCCGGAAAAGGTGAAACATTGTCTTGAACTGGCTACGCTGGCTCCCAATAGTTCCAATATGCAATTGTGGGAATTTTATCAAATAACGAATCCCAGACTGATGGCGAAAGTTTCAGAAGCTTGTTTAGGGCAGTCGGCTGCTTCTACGGCTTCGGAAATTGTTGTTTTTGTTACTCGTCAGGATTTGTATAAAAAGCGTGCTAAATTTGTGCTTGACTTTGAAGAAGGAAATATCAGGCGTAATAGTCCGAAAGAGCGTCAGGAAAAACGTATTAGGGACAGGAAGCTGTATTATGGTAAACTGATGCCTTTCATTTATGCAAGGTTTTTCGGGCTTCTAGGGCTTTTCAGGGTGATATTGGCGAGAACCATCAGCCTGTTCCGCCCTATGATGCTGGAAGTTTCGGAATGCGATATGCGTGTGACGGTAAATAAATCCTGTGCCCTTGCTGCCCAAACCTTTATGATTGCCATGGCAAACGAAGGCTATGACACTTGTCCGCTGGAAGGTTTTGACAGCAGGCGGATGAAGAAACTATTGAAGCTGCCCCATGGGGCAGGCATCAATATGGTTATACCTTGCGGCATACGGGATGGGAACAAAGGCATTTGGGGAGAACGGGGCAGGGTTCCTTTCGATGAAATCTATCATAGGATATAAGAGAACAGGGTATTCCTGGCGGGTGATGAAGGTGTATTCCCTTAGATATTCCATCAGCATGCCGAATCGCTCTTCCTGAGTGTGCTTGGAAGAAGACGTCTTGAAACCGTATGTGGGGTCTGCGTGTTCCAGTTCCTTTTCACCCTTTCTGTATACTTCTTTGACAAAATGGCGTGTCGGATTGAATTTGACACTGTCGAAGTGCTTTGGCCGGAAATTATAAGAATGCCGGTTACATCCTTTTTTTGATTCTCGATAAAATCCGGAAACGGTTGTTGTTCGGACGGCATAAAAAATGTGCCTGAAGAATTGGGCTGCCTTTTATGACAGAGTGACTTCCGGCACATTTTTTCTTGTTTATTCCTGTTTATTTCTTTTTCTTCTTAGCTTCTTTCGCCCATTCTTTAGCTCCCTGCTCTTTCAGTTTCGCGGTGAAAGCCTTTGCTTTTTCCATGCTTGCGTTTTCGTCTTCGGGTGAAGCGTATGCATGTTTGTAACCTTTGGTCACGTTCCATTCACCTCGTGTGAAGTCCGGGAAGGCTACTGCCGCACAGCCGTTATCCATAGAGATAGCTCCCAGTTCGGCCAAACAGCACCATTCGGCCAGGTCATATACATCCATGTCCAAAGGCAGTCCGTTTTGCAGGCAATATACCAGACGGCTGTCCATGATGAAGTCCATACCGCCATGGCCGCCGACTTCTTTTGCCATTTCACCATATTTCTTTAAAATAGGATGCTGGTATTTCTCAACAAGTGCTTCCATTTCTGCCTGGGGTAAGAATCCGTGAGAGTTCAAATCGTCTACTTTGGGTTGCACACCCGATGCGGTCAGTTGTGCTGCATCCAAAGCATATCCTTCAACGGGATATTTATTGGCAAACCCTTTGCTTCCTGTCAGTTGGTACAGGCGGTTGTAAGGTTGGGGAGTCATTACATTATGTTGGATTTCAATAACTTTTCCATTTGCTGTGCGAAGCAGGGTGGTGGTATGGTCTCCGTTACGGAATTCTTTACATTCTTCGCCGGTTCTCTTCTCCACTAAATCTTTACCAACAACAGATTTGGTGTCCATAGCTACTAAAGTGGTTATACGGTCACCACGATGGATATCCAATGCTTGTGCTACAGGACCCAGGCCGTGAGTGGCATATACATCACCCCGGTGTTTCATGTTATAATCCAAACGCCATCCCAGTTTGTCTTCTTTGCCGTTTTTCCAATAATGATCCCAAAACGGGCTTAAATTGTGAATGTAGGCTCCTTGGGCACGGATTACTTCGCCAAATACACCTTGTTGTGCCATATTCAGTGTATTCATTTCAAACCAGTCATAGCAACAGTTCTCAAGAATCATGCAATGCTTGCGGGTTTTTTCACTCAGGTTGATTAAGTCCCAGCATTCTTGCAGGTTCATGGCCGAGGGAACTTCAATAGCTACATTTTTACCGTTTTCCAATGCGCATTTTGCTACCGGGAAATGATGCAACCAGTCTGCGGCGATATAAACTAAATCTATGTCTGTACGTTTACATAATTCTTCATATCCCTTTTCTCCGGAATAAATGGCAGCTTTCGGCATAGATGCTTTCTTTAGGATATCCTGACATTTTTCTGCACGGGATGCTTCATAATCACAAAGGGCCACAATTTGTGTACCGGGAATATAAGTGAAGCGCTCTACGGCTCCGGGGCCTCGCATTCCCAATCCGACAAATCCTACGCGGACTACCTCCATTTTAGGGGTGGTTAAGCCTAATACGCTTTTTTGGCCGGCCGGACGTTCAGGAGTATCAATCACAATGGTTCCTTTGTCCCATGTCCAGGAATCTCCTGAACTTACGGTTTGTGCTGTCGTGGTTTGTGGTAAACACATGCATAGGGTTGTACCCATACATAAGCTTATCATCAATGATTTAAAGGTTCTCATACTTTTTGAATTTAAAGATTAAAATTAATAATAAGAGTTATTTGTATTTCAAGGGAGTATAGCAATCGACATGCTTTTCTGGTTCATTAGAAAAGGCTGCCTTCTGTTTTACGTTCTCCATTGTATCTATTTAATTTTAATGGGCATTTCCGTGATAAAGAAATACCATTTTTATATAGTTTCATCCTCTAACGTTGCTTGGGTAAAGCACAAAAGAGCGTTCTATTTGTTCTTACATTAGAAATAAGAATCTTTTTATTTCGTGGTCAAAGATAGTCATTCCTTTTAAATTACATGCATGAATTTCCTATCTTTCTTATGTGTAATTGCAAAATAAAATAAGGCTTGTCAATAAGTAGTAGGAAGGCAGAGGGTTAAAAAAAGGGCCTGATGTATTAACATCTGGGTTGTTGCCGATTTCTTACATAAAATAGGATGGCTTTGGAAAGTTTGGATGATATTTAGTGAACAATGTTTTAATACAAATAGCAGATTATTTGATCAATTATTTTATATGAGAATGAATTGATTTACAGTTGTTTGTCTTCTTTTACTGAATTTGAGTAAAAGAAATACCTAAATTAGTAAGGAACTTTATTGACTTGTTCTTATGTTTGTGGTGTTAATTTTAATTTAAGATAATGTAAATTATGAAAAATGCCAAAACGTTAATTAAAAGTCAATGCAGGAATACGCATCAAGCCTTGATGTGCTTTCTTTGCTTCTTTTTCTTTTTTGCAGGAATGCATCAAGTGGTACATGCTGTTCCAGATGTTGCAATGAAGATAGATCAGGATGTGCACATTACTGGTATCGTACAAGATACCAATAAAGAGCCTATGATTGGAGTATCGGTAATGGTGAAAGGTACTACGAATGGAACGGTCACCGATATTGATGGAAACTATAGCTTGTCGGTGCAGGGATCTAAAAGTGTATTAGTATTCTCATTTGTAGGATATGTAACCAAGGAAGTGACTGTTGGAAGTCAGAAAACGATCAATGTAACTTTGGCTGAGGATTCTAAAATGATAGATGAAGTAGTGGTGATTGGTTTCCAGTCACAGAAAAAAGGGAATTTGACCGCTGCAGTAGCTTCTGTCAGTGCAGAGACACTGGAAGACAGACCGGTTGCTAATATAGGACAAGCTTTGCAAGGCATGGTTCCTGGCTTGAACATCAGTATTGAAGGCGGTGACCCTAACAAAGTTCCGAATTTAAATATTCGTGGTGCCACGACATTCCGTCAGAGAGGTTCATCCAATGACGATAAAAACAAATTTGATGTAGTTTCCGGTTCTCCGCTGATCTTGATGGATGGTGTGGAAATTACTGCTGAAGACTTGAACCAGTTAAACCCGAATGATATAGATAATATGTCGTTTCTGAAAGATGCTTCCGCTTCGGCTATTTATGGTACCAGAGCTACTTTCGGTGTGATATTGGTTACCACCAAATCGGGAACCTACAAGCAGAAAGCGAAAATAGATTATTCTTATAATCTGGCTTTCGACCAGCCATACGAATTGCCCGATATTTTGGATTCTTATCATATTTACAAAGCTGGTGCGGATAAAAGATTGTGGACCGGTGAAATCACTGAATACACCCAGCATGACAAGGATATGATGGAAAATATGATGGCATATATCAAAGATCCCGTAAATAATAAACCTTATTATATGGAAGGTAGTGCCATCCAGTGGGTAGGCAATACGAATCCATATAAAGAATTAGTGAAAAACTGGACTCCTACCCAAAAGCACAATCTTTCTATCAGTGGTGGCGGTGACAAAATCAGTTATTACATTTCTTTGGGTATGCAAGACCAGAAAGGTATGTATAAAATCAGAACCGATGAATTGAAAAGATACAATACCATGCTTAGTGTGAACGCTAAAGTGAATGATTGGTTCACGGTGGCAGCCAAGGCTTCCTATAATGTATTTGATTATGAGGGACCGACCCAACAGACAGATGGAATGAATCTTTGGCAATATGCCAAAACCTATTATCCGGAAAACTTTATTTATCAGCCGGTGCTGACAGGAGCAGACGATCCGTTACCCAACTATGTGACAGAAAATCCGGTGAGTTATTTATATGCAGGTGGTCGTAGTGTTACTTCCAGAAGGAAAACAATTCTTTCTATCAGTCCGGAATTTACTATCTTGCCCAAGATATTGAAGATAAAGGCTGACTTGTCTTTCACTCCGACTAGTTATCAGAAAGAAAAGACTCATCCTAAACAAGCGCGTGTTAATAATTCATGGACTGCTCTTGAAACTCGTTGGGCTACCGAAAATAGCGGAGAGGTGGTACGCACTACTACAGACAGGTATGCCATCAACGTATATGCTGATTATAACCAGACCTTCAAAGAAAAGCATAATGTTTCTGTGCTTCTGGGTGTCAATCAGGAACAAGAAACTTATGCCGGTTCTACCCTTTATTTGACCAAAATGCTTGATCCATACATTCTGAATCCTGAATTGGTGGAAGACGTAACGGCAAACACTTCAAGCAATTATCATCATGAGGTAGCGTCAAGGGCGTTGTTTGGCCGTATCATGTATAATTATATGAGCAAATATCTGATAGAAGTGGATGCCCGTTACGATGGTAGTTCCAAGTTTCCCAAAAACTCTCGTTTCCAATTCTTTCCTACTGTTTCATTAGGATGGAGAGTTTCGGAAGAGAAATTTATGGACTGGACAAGAAGTTGGCTGGACAATTTCAAAATCAGAGCATCGTGGGGACGTTTGGGTAGCCAGCCTGATACGGAATATCCTTATCAGTCTGTTTTCGGAACCGAGCAGGGATACTTCTTGTTTGACGGAACACGTTATCCCACCGGTATCGTTACTCCTTCATTGATCAATCCTGAATTGACTTGGGAAAAATCAACGACCAAGAACCTTGGTTTTGATTTCACTTTCTTGCAGAACCGGTTGACGTTCTGTGCCGATATTTTCGAAAGAAAGGTGACTGACATTTTGATTCCGGGAGGAAAAGATTATCCGGCTTTGATTGGTGATGATAATCTACCTTTTGAAAATGCGGGAGTGCTGAAAACTACCGGCTTTGAACTTCAGGCAAAATGGTCAGATAAACTGTCAAACGGATTTGCTTATAGTGTGGGTGTTGCCCTTTCGGATGACAAGGCTGAAGTTTTAAGTTATCCTTCCAATCCTACCAATAAGATTGGTGACGGTGTATTGTACAAGGGATATACCGTAGGAGATATTTGGGGATATGAAACCGGAGGTATCCTTCAGGAAAGTGATTTTGACGGGGTAGGTCCCAACGGAAAACCTTTGTACCATGGAGCCTATTTCAAGGGTGGACAGCCCTATCCAGGATACGTTTGGTATCAAGATCTGGATCATGATGGTGTGATTACCAGTGGCTTGAGTACGGTGGATGATCCAGGAGACAAAAAGGTAATAGGTAATAATGCACCGCGTTATCGTTATAACATTACCGCCAACTTCCAGTACAAAGGATTTGACCTGGATTTGATGTTCCAAGGTGTAGGTAAAAGAGATTATTGGTTGAAGGATGTTTCCAGTTACTGGGGTGGAGGAGCCGGTTCATGGGAAACATACAATCAGTCATGGACGCCCGAAAGAACAGATGCCAAATTCCCCATGTATGGTTCCGGAATCGGCAGCTATGCTCAATCAGGCTATTTGCTTGATGCTTCCTATATCAAATTGAAACAGGTGATCTTGGGGTACACTTTCCCGAAAGCATTGATTGGCAAAGTAGGTTTGGAGAAGTTAAGACTGAATATAGCCGCTTATAACTTGTTTACTCTTTCGGATGTGCCCAAGTATTATGATTCGGACTATCTGTCTGACGCATATCCCCCTAAACGGACGTTTAGTGTAGGAATTCAAGTAGGTTTTTAACGTTTTAAATCAATAGAAGTTATGAAAAAATATTCAATTATAGCTTTATTCGTGGCTCTGGTAGTATCTCTGTCGTCTTGTAACGATGACTTTATGCAGCGGAACCCGATAGATGATATGGCCGATGGTACGTTCTTTACGAAAGAAGCCGATTTGCAGCTATATCTGGACGGAATTTATAGATATTATGTATATGGTCACGGTCACGGTGGAACTAACAGTACCACACATGATAAAGGTTTCTTGGCAGTGAAGGCAGGCAGCCAAATAATCTTTGGAGATGCTTTTAGTGACAATACTGTTTATGCAGGCGATATTGATGGTAAGTTGGGAGGTACTTATGACACTCCGAATTCGGCTTCCAAGAATTTTGACACACCCTGGCAGTGGGAAAAACTTCGTAAAGTAAACTATTTTCTGAATCATTACACAGAAGTAGGAGATCCTGAATCATTGAAAAAATATGCTGCCCAAGCTTATTTCTTCAAAGCATGGGATTACTATATCAAGCTGGTGGCTTTGGGCGAAGTGCCTTGGCTGGATAAAGAACTGGATACGGCTTCTCCCGAGTTATACGGTCCACGTATGCCCCGTACGGAACTGGTAGAAAATATCTTGAAATGTTTTGATTTTGCTGTTGAAAATCTGGAAGATAATGATAATTCTTGCGGATACATCAATCAGGATATGGCTTTGTTCCTGAAATCTCGCTTCTGTCTGTTCGAAGGCACTTTCCGGAAATATCATACAGAATTGAATTTGGGCTCTACTGCCAGTAAATTCTTGGAAATGAGTCGTGATGCAGCAAGGCTGATTATGAATAAGGACAGATATCATCTTTTCAAAAATGCGTCGGGAGATGCCTACTGGCAGTTGTTCGTACAGAAGGGAACACCTGAACTGGAGGGTAATGAGGAAACGATTCTTGCACGTGTATATGACGGTGTGAAGTTAGGACATGATAACCCGCGTTATTGGGGAATGAATAATCATACACGTTACTGTATGGGAGCTCCTGTATGTATGCTTGAAGAATATTTGTGTGAAGACGGACGCCCTATTTACATTGGAGGCAGTGAAGGTAATTATGAAGTAAACCCTTTGTTCAAAGGATATGACGGTATGTGGGAGGAACTGGACAATCGCGATCCTCGTTTGAAACAAACAGTTTGTAAACCAGGTGAATATGCTTCTATTTTTGATATGGACGACAATACCTATGGTTTGGAAGAAACCGGGGTGATCTATCCAATGATTACTTATGCTACCGGTGGTGGATCTCCGATGAAGCACTATAATTCTACAGTGACCGGTTATCGTTTTATCAAGCACTGGATGCCCGATTATGCAAACTGGGAAGCTAATCCCAAAGGGGTGCAGACAGCCCACATGTTCCGTTACGGGGAATTGTTGCTGATTTATGCGGAAGCTAGGGCTGAGTTGGGAGAAATCACCAATGAAGATTTGGATATTACGATCAATGCATTAAGAGAAAGAGCCGGATACGACTTTGCCAAATATCCCAATGCCCGACTGACTTTGTCCAACATTCCGGCTGATCCACGTCTGGATGCTATCTATGCGCAAAAACTGGATTATTCCGTATCTCCTATTCTTCGTGAAATAAGACGCGAACGTCGTGTGGAAACGATGATGGAAGGCATGCGTTATGAGGATTTGATGAGATGGAAAGCTGGTAAATTATTCACAGTTTCAGTGAGAGGAATGAAAATGACACCTGAAAAGATTGAATTGTACAGTAAGAACCGTAATGATGAAACGTATAAGGATTATCCGTACAAGGTGACGGTTCCTATAGGAGAAGTAGGTAATCAGGTGATTGTGGATGCAGAAGGATTCATTATTCCTTGGCCTACCTCTACCACTGTTATCAACGGCGTGCGTCCTTGGGATGACAAACGTTACTATTATCCGATACCTCTGAATGAAATGCTGATGAATCCGGAACTGAAGCAGAATCCGGGTTGGAAAGACATTAATAGATAACCTATAAATATAACGCAAGATTATGAAAAAAAATATATATTTCTTAGTAGGAATGTTTTCATTCGGAGCACTGTGTACGGGGTGCAGCGATGATGACAACACAGGCAAAGCGGTAAATATTACCGTGAATAATGCTACGAATATTGAAAGCGATATCTTCGGGATTGATGTGACGGAAGGACAGCCTCTGCAACTAAAACCGTTCATCATGCCTGAGAGTGCAAGAGAAAACGCTGTCAGTTACCACTTTGCAGGAGAACCCACTGGAGCGATTGAATTGAGTGAAAGCGGTTTGATTACTCCTAAATTAACTACACCTGCCGAAGGGGATATCCCGTTTCCATTGGGTACGGATACGATTATCGTCAGGGTGGACGACGGTTCGGGTACATACGTCAGATATCCGGTCCGGGTTATTAGTAATGTAGTTATTGTTTCAAGTATCACGATTCAGTCCGCTGGACAAAGTGTGGAAGTGGAGAATGGTAAGACATTCAATCTGGCTCAATATGTAGCAATCAATCCGAGTAATGCCACCGACAAGAGCGTGACCTATTCGTCGCAGGACGAAACAGTGGTTACAGTTGACCCGAACGGAGTAATAACGGTAATAGGAGAAGTTGGACAGGCTACAACTATTACGGTAACCGCAAATGATAGAGGCAAAATGTCAGCCACTTGTAGAGTGAAAGTAGCGGCTGAAGCTCCCATATATGTAGGTTTTCCTTTCTCTGATAATTGGAAATACTCAAGTAATATAGGTACGAAAGAAGGGGACATGAAGAATCTGTTTGATGATAAGAATTCAACTTTTTGGTGTCCCGATATCTTAACTCGTCCCATTTATGATCCGGTATGTTATCTGGATATTGACTTGGGGGAAGTGATCAAGTTCGGTCAATTGGGATACAGGCATCGTAGTTTGAATTATTCCCATCTGCAATGCCATAGCTTTAAACTAGAGGCAAAGAAAGAGGCGGGTGATGCTTGGAGCGACTTGGGAGTACAAGTCACAGCACCTTTGAAGGTAGATGATTACCAATTGTTCTCTGTTGAACCGATAGAGGCCAGATATATCCGCATAACCTTTATCAAAGGTCATTTAAGAGAAGGTCAGACTGATTGGAATTATTCAGAAGCAGGAAATGTTTCTGTTGGAGATTTGCAAGTATTCATTTATAACAGATAAATGATTTAAAACATAGAAGGGGAATCTTTGCAAAGATTTCCCTTCTATGTTTTATTTTTTACAATGCTATCTTTTCCTTACTTTTGTATTTATTATCAATTTCAACTTTTAACTCAATAAGCCAACATGAAAAGCAGATACTTATTATTCTTTCTTATCCTTATATACATAATTTCCCCATGCACCGCTACCGGAGACTATAAATTCCGGACAATGTCGCCTAGCGGTGGCTTTTATTATGATGGCATAAAGGCTATAGAGCAGGACAAGGAAGGTTTTATCTGGACGATGATGGATTATGAACTTTATCGCTTCGATGGGTATCATTACAAAAAATATTATCCCTATTTTGCCTCGATGGCGCCTACAAAAAGGTGGATATTCAATAATATGGCATCCGATTTATTAGGGTATCTTTATGTCAATACGAACAATGGCGTTTATCGTTATGACCGGAATTCGGATCAGTTTGAAAAAATCTATGATCCGGTAAGCCATATCAAGGTAGATAAGGCAAACAATGTATGGATCCGGATCAAAGAAAAATGGAGTATTCTGAATACACAGACTGGAGAATTGAATACTCCCAATTATGATGGGAAAGCAGCGGGTGGCGTCAATACCGCCTTTTGTATTTATAATAATGATCTGTATACATTTATAGGACAAAAAGTATATCGTTTCAATTACGCAAAGAATGAATTTGTCTTTTGTCTCACATTGCCCGACTCGGATGGAAATATTCGTTTTGCACGGGCATACATGGGGAAGTTATGGATATTCGTCAACAATTCTGGATTATATAAAATAGATATGTCTACCTTTAAAATAGAAGACCATTATACATTGCTTACTGACTATGAAGGAAATTCATTGCGGACATTCTATATTGACAAAAAAGGTTATATCTGGTTTGGAACAATTGATGGCATTTATATATTCGATCCTACAGACGGTAAGTTGTCACACTATAAACATTCCAGAACAGATCCATTCAGTTTGCCGAATAATTCCATTTGGGAAATCAGTGAGGACCGGCAGAGTAATGTATGGATTGGTACGTATTCGGGAACTTTATGCTATGTGAATATTGATGAAAACAATGCCTTCAAGACATACCATCCTCAAAATAGCGGATTGAATCATACCCCGGTCAGTGCGTTTGCCGAAGATCAACAGTATCTGTGGGTAGGTACGGAAGGGGGTGGTATAAACCGGATGAATAAAGCCACGGGAGAATTCAGCTATATTACAAGTGCAAACAGCATCACTTCCAACAATATAAAGTCATTGATTACAGATGCTGGTCATAATTTATGGATCTCTACATTTATGGGGGGATTGGATTTGTATAATGTCGGTCGGCAGAAGGTGACTAATTTCAAGCATACCAAAGGTGCTCCTCATTCCTTGCTGGTGAATGATGTGCGGAAGACGATTCTTGAAGGGGACTCAGGAATGTGGGTCGCTTATCAATATCAAAAGGCGGAAGTGTCTTATTTTTCGTTTCGCGAAGAATCGTTCACCCATTTCAGTTTGGACAGTATAAGTAATAATTCTTATTTGTTTGATATTCTTCGTCAAGGGGAAAAAACATTGTGGGCCATTAGTAACGAAACCCTTTATCGCTTGGACATAGATAAGCATGTCGTCGAGAAAATGATTCCTAATGATTCTACCTATTTGGGATTGTTTACTTTCTGTCTGGATGATTCCGGAAATATTTGGATTGGTACCATTGGTAACGGACTCATTAAATTTGATACCAATACTTCCCGTTTTATATCTTTGAAAGATGTATTGCAACAAAGTGTTTATTCCATTTATAGTATCTGTTATGATGACGGGAACATTTGGATGGGAACCGATGATGGGCTATATTGTTATAATATTGTAGGTAACCGATTGATGAATTTTGATAAAAGAGAAGATACACAAGGGCAAGTTTATTATCCTTTGGCCTGTATGAAAGGAATGGACGGCTTGATTTATTTTGGCGGGACAAATGGTTTTACCGTTATTGACCCCAAAAAGATTTCTTATAACAGTTATAAGCCCAGAGCGATTATTTCTGATTTTTTCATCGATCATACATCCACTCATCCCCATTATTTGTTTGATAATTCACTTCATGAAATAATCCTTGAGTATGATCAGACTAACTTTGGTTTCCAATTTTCTTCAGACAATTACCATATTCCTGAAAAGAACCGGTTTAAATATAGGTTGAGAAAGTATGATGATCATTGGATTACTACGAATGCACAGAATCGTATTGCCATGTATTCAAAAGTACCAGCCGGAACTTATTATTTCGAAGTTTATGCTGCCAATAATGATGGTGTGTGGAGTGATACCCCTACAGTGATTAAAGTAATCAGAAAAACTGCCCCTTGGTATAGTTGGCCAGCATATATCCTCTATGCCTTAATGATTATAGGTCTGATTTACTTGATTTGCAGACATTATGCTGACAAGAAAAAACTAAAGTTACAACTCTACTTGGAGAATATAGAAAAAGATAAAAAGGAACAGATCCATCAGGCACAACTGCGCTTTTTTACTAATATTTCGCATGATTTCAGGACTCCGCTTTCTCTTATCATAGCCGCTTTAGACAAATTGCGACGGGAAGGTTTGAAAGAATATTATTATCGGATATTGAATGGCAATGCACAGCGTCTCTTGAACTTGGTGAACGAACTGATGGATTTCAGAACGGTAGAAAACGGCATGATGAAACTGGAATTGCAACCATTGGATATAAATCATATAGTCAAAGAAATAGCGAATGATTTTATAGACTATGCTGAACAACGCAAGATTGATTTTCAGGTGATTTGCGATACTGAATTACCTGTGACGATTTATGCGGATAGAAATATTGTTGAGAAAATAGTGATGAATCTGTTGAATAATGCATTTAAATATACGCCCGACAATGGAAAAATATTGCTGGAAACAAGAGGTCGAAAAGATTGTTTTACTTCAGAATATAAGAACAATTTTATAGTGGGCGAATGTGTTGATGATACTTTTTTCATCCTTGTCAGTGATACCGGAGTCGGTGTCTCTCATGATTCCATTAGTAGCGTTTTCGACAGATTTTATAAGGTGAATACTGTAAATACAGATTCGCATTTGGGAACGGGAATTGGATTGGCCCTTGTTAAAAGTTTGGTATTGCTCCATAAAGGCAGTATCTCTATTTTTAGTGAAAGAGGACGGGGTACTGATATGGTTGTCCGTCTGCCTCTTGATAGTGGTATGTTTAATGAATCCGATTTTATAAGGCATCAAGAAACGAGAGCTGAAGAAATAATCCGGACAGACTCGGAAGAAATGGCAACTTCTGTTGAAATGAAAGGGATGGAAGATGAATTGCTGCATTCAACTAAAAAGAAAATATTGATTATTGAGGATAATGAAGACTTGAGAATGTTGATTGCCGAATCATTGTCGGATGAATTTCAGGTAATGCAGGCTGGTGATGGAGTGGAGGCCTTAAAACTGATAGAACACACCGATTTTGATTTAATAATCAGTGATATTATGATGCCTAATAAAGATGGCATTTCTTTATGTAATGATATAAAAGGAGATATGAATACTTCACACATACCCGTTATATTGTTGACAGCGAAAACAAGTCTGGAAAGTAAGATTGAAGGAGTGGATTCCGGTGCTGATCTGTATTTTGAAAAGCCTGTTGATTTGACTTATCTGAAATTATCCATTCAGAATATATTTAGAAACCGGCGGCAACTGAAAGAGCATTATGCCAAAAATTATTATGCTGACAGCTGTGAATTATCTTCCAATGAACAGGATAATAAGTTTCTAAAACAATTTATTGCTTTTATTGAGGCGAACATGGATCAGTCCGAGATGGATATCAATCAGATTGCGGGAGAACTATCCATGAGTAGAAGTAAACTTTACACTAAGGTGAAAAGTCTGACGGGAAAATCTGTAGTGGAGTTTGTTTTGAATTGTCGTCTTCGTAAGGCGGCCAAGCTGATTATTGAGGAAAACATGACCATGAGGGAAGTTATGATGCATATCGGTATAGAGAGTCAGGCTTATTTTACTAATTCATTTAAAAAGGTATTTGGCGAAACACCCACAGCTTTTGCAGCAAAGCATAAAAAAACGACCCGTTAAATGAATCGGATAAAATAAATAGCGATTAGAGTAAGCTATCAGAAAGGCGAAATAGCTATTTTCGCATAAACTTTAAAAAAAATAATATAATGAAAGCACGCTTATCCATTCTGATAGTTACTCTATTACTGATACTGCCCAGCCGTGTGTCAGGAATCGGACCTGATACAATTTTTTCCGACCTACAGAAAATCATGGAACGAGTAGCGGATTGGCAGATCAATAATTTTACTTATCAAAAGACAGGCAATCTGCATGATTATGGTATTGATGCATGGACCAATGCAGTACTTTATGCAGGTATGTTGAAGTGGGTTCAAACAACAGAAGTACCTTCTACTTATCTTGATTGGTTAATGAAAATAGGAGAAGAGAATGAGTGGTCCGTTCCTGCAAACTTTGCTGACTACCCGAAATATCAATATTACCATGCAGATGAATTATGCATAGGACAGTTTTATCTGGGTATGTACGATCGTTATAAAAAAGATGCGATGCTTCATGCTGTGCAAGAAAGAGTAGACTGGATTATGAACCATCCGGCAGATACCAGCATGAGATATTCCAATAAACAGTGCTGGACTTGGTGTGATGCACTGTTCATGGCTCCCCCTGTCTATGTTCATCTGGCCCGAATCACAGGAAAGACCAGCTATCTCGAGTTTATGCATACTCATTTTTTGCAAACTTATCATCATTTGTATGACTGGACTAACCATTTGTTCTTTCGTGACGACAGTTATTTTGGTAAACAAGAAGCGAATGGCACAAAAGTCTTTTGGGGCAGAGGAAATGGATGGGTTTTGGCAGGAATTGCCAATATACTCGAATTATTACCCAAAGACTCGGGTCTGCGACCTTTTTATGTGCAATTGTTTGTAGAGTTGGCTGCTCAATTAAGTAAGTTACAGGATGATCAAGGATTTTGGCATGCCAGTTTGCTTGATCCGGATAGTTACCCGTCACCCGAAACCAGTTCCACTGCCTTGATAACCTATGGGTTGGCCTATGGGCTGAATCATCATTTGCTGGATACATCTTATCTGCCTGTTGTCCGGAAAGCATGGAAAGCACTGACTTCTACTGTTGATCAAAATGGAAAGGTCGGGTGGGTTCAACCTATCGGAGCCGATCCTAAAAAAGTAACGCGTGAAATGACAGCCGTATATGGGGTGGGAGCCTTCCTTATGGCGGGAACCGAAATAATAAAATTGATCGAATAATCATTATCAGTCATATATTATGAAAAACAAAAAGTATCTTTTTTTCATTTCGCTAGTTTTTCTCTGTGCCTTCTCTATTCGTTTTGTCCAGGCTAGAGATATAACTTCTTTTAATGAAGGTTGGAGTTTTAAGAAAGGACCTTTTGCTAAAGATCCTCTGTTGTTCTCTGCCGGTTTTGATGCCCGGTGGCAGGATGTCACCATTCCTCATACGTGGAATGCTACGGATATGCAGACCGAAATGAATAATTATTATGCCGGTGAGGCATATTATAAAAAACAATATACCCCGGCAGCAGAACTGAAAGGTAAAAGGGTATTCTTACGTTTTCAAGGTGTAGGTTCTGTTGCCGACGTGTATATTAACAAAACCTATGCCGGTAATCATAAGGGCGCGTATTCAGCTTTTGCCATTGAAATCAGTAAATTGTTGAAATATGGAGAGTCTAATGAAATTTTGGTGAAAGTCGATAACTCTCCCCGGCCTAATGTTATTCCGGTCAATAATACTTTATTCGGAGTGTATGGGGGGATTTATCGTCCTGTAGAATTAATCGTTACCGAACCGGTGAATATAGCTGTAACGGACTATGCATCTCCGGGCATTTATATCAGTCAGAAGAATGTGAATCGTAAATCGGCTGATGTAAACATAAAGATAAAACTTGAAAACAAGAAAGCGCAAGCTAAAAAAATCGTAGTTTCCACTACGATTTATGAGCGTGACGGTAGGGTGAAGGCACAGCAGCAATTTCCTGTAACGGTTTCGCCACAGGGAAGGCAAATATATGATCAGGACTTTACCATCAAGAATCCCCATTTATGGCAAGGTCTGGAAGATCCTTATTTATATAAAGTTGTAGTCAATCTTTTGGCGGACGGGAAAGTCATTGACGAAGTGAGCCAGCCCTTGGGCTTGCGTCATTATGAGCTGAAGGCTGCGGACGGAATGTATCTCAATGGTAAGAAAGTGCCTATGTACGGAGTATGCCGTCACCAGGATTGGTGGAAGTTGGGGAGTGCATTGACAGATAAGGAGCATGATACGGATTTGGCTATCATTCGGGAAATCGGTGCCACAACTATCCGTTTTGCACACTACCAACAAGCGGAACGTATTTATGCAAAATGTGACAGCATCGGCTTTATGGTTTGGGCGGAAATTCCATTTGTCAATCGTGTCAGTACACAGGAAAGTGGCAATGCCAAACAACAATTGGTGGAATTGATCCGTCAGAACTACAACCATCCTTCCATTTATATTTGGGGACTTCATAACGAAGTATACGCTCCTTATAATTATACCGTGTCATTGACCACCGAATTGAATGACCTGGCCAAAACGGAAGATCCTTATCGTCTTACTGCTTCCGTCAATGGATATTCTGTGGTAAATCAAGAGTCTAACCTGAACGCTGATGTTCAAGGTATCAATCATTATTTCGGTTGGTATGGAGGCAAGATTGGCGACATAGAAAAATGGGTAACAGGTATGGAGCAGAATTTCCCAGATTACCGGGTTGTTTTCTCTGAGTATGGTGCCGAGGCCAATATTCACCAACAGGAAGAGGCAGTAGGCGAAGTCGGAAGATACTTTTCTCAATTTTATCCTGAGACATTCTCTACTAAATTTCACGAAATTCAGTGGGGGGTAATCTCCAAACACCCTTATTTGGTAGCTTCTTATATTTGGAATACTTTTGATTTTGCTACTCCGGCCACGGCACAGGGTGGCGTAAAGGCACGTAATATGAAGGGGTTGGTTACTTTTGATAGACAAACAAAGAAAGATCCTTTCTATTGGTATAAAGCCAATTGGAGCAAAGAGCCGGTGCTTTATATAACCCAACGAAGAGCTACTGAGCGTGAGAATGAAGTGACTCCCGTAACGGTGTATTGTAACGTAGGTGTTCCCCGTTTGTTTGTTAATGGGACAGAAGTGAAAACAGTCAGTAAAGGACAGACTTCGGTACATTATATTTTTGAAAATGTGACATTGAATAAAGGGGAAAATGTAATTGAAGCCCGAGTGGATCATCAAGGGAAAACTCTTGAAGATACCATTCGATGGAGTTATTCACCGGAAAATAAAAATAGACTTAATTTGTCCGATCCGAAAGAGAAAACAAAGGAACATGTCGGACTCTAATTCGTGGTGGATTTTTTATACATTTAACTCAAAACTAAATTTAAAATGAACGAAAACATGAAAAAGTGTTTTTATATTTTATTTTTATTTCTGTCAATGCCCCTTTGGGCACAAGCACAGACAAGACGGGCATCCATTCCCTTGCAGCATGGAGCTCATAGAATAGGTAACCGTACCGATGCAGATATGGAACGTTGGCGTCAGCATGGACTGGGACAATTCATCCATTGGGGAGTATATGCCATTCCCGGTGGCTTTTGGGAAGGTAAATGCTATCCCGGAGCTGCCGAATGGATACGCTCGTGGAAAGAAATGCCTAAAGATGCCTATGATAGCTTGTACAAACAGTTTAACCCCACTTCTTTCGATGCAAAGGCATGGGCCAAACAGGCCAGGCAGATGGGGGCGAATTATATGATATTTACAACGAAGCATCATGATGGTTTCTGTCTGTGGCCTAGTAAATATACTGATTACACCATAGCCCATACTCCCTATAAAAAAGATGTAGTGAAACAAATAGTAGATGCCTATACCGCTGAGGGAATTGATGTGCATCTCTACTTTTCCATTATTGACTGGAACCATAAAGGTTATCGTCCTGCACCTCCAGAAACCCGGCAAGATAGTATTGCGTATGAAACTTTCAAGGAGTTTACCCGCAATCAATTGATAGAGTTGCTGACTGATTACCCTGCTATCAAAGGATTATGGTTTGACGGCAGTTGGGATAAAGCCTGGATGAATGAAGCGGCGTGGGTGGATACTTTAGGTCTTGAATTGAGAAAGCTCCATCCGGGACTCATCATTGGCAGTCGTTTTCGTGCCGATGAATATGGAAAACGGCATTATGATTCTAATGGAGACCTGATTGATGATTATGACCAGACTTGGGAACGGGATTTGCCAAACTCCCTAGAAGACCTGAATGGTAGTGATTGGGATTGTGTGATGACCATTCCTGAAAATCAATGGGGATATCATGCTGAATGGCGGGGATACGTAAAGACATCATACGATTTATTGGAGATGATGGTGAAAGCCGTTTCTCTGAATGGAAATTTTGTACTCAACTTCGGTCCAGACGGAAAAGGGAATATCCGTTCGGAAGAAACCAAGCTAGCCAAAGAAATAGGGGATTGGATGAAAATAAATAAAGAAGCCATTTATGGTACTTCCCATTCAACAGTACAGAAACAAGATTGGGGATACTTTACGCAGAAAGGCAATAAATTGTATATGTGCGTATTCAACCGCCCGATTAATAACCTGCTGAAGATAGAAATACCGAAAGGTGGAATCATACCCATGAAGGCTTATTTCCTAGAAAATAATCAGGAAACGGAAATTCAGAATGCAGGTAAAAACAAGCGGAACAGTTCCTTGTATCATGTAGCTGTACCTGCTTCATATAAAACTGACCGACCTTTTGTCATTGTCCTCGAAATGCAGGAGAATACGAAAGAGGAAGGTGAATATCAGCAGGCTAAAATATAATTATTCTCATTTTATTTGTTCCAAAAGATCGTTTAGTAAGGAGAATTGGCGGGATTTTTTTAATTTTGCACTTACAACTAATTAACAGATAAGAAAATGCCGTTAAATTTACCCGATAAACTACCTGCTATTGAATTGCTGAAGGAGGAAAATATCTTCGTCATAGACAATTCACGTGCCAGTGCACAGGATATTCGTCCGTTAAAAATCGTGATATTGAATTTGATGCCGTTGAAGATAACGACAGAAACGGATTTGGTACGTTTGCTTTCCAACACTCCCTTGCAGTTGGAAATATCATTTATGAAGTTGAAAAGCCATACATCGAAAAATACGCCGGTAGAACATATGAAAGCATTCTATCATGACTTTGATTTGATGCGCGACGAGAAATATGATGGGATGATTATTACGGGAGCTCCGGTAGAGCAGATGCCGTATGAGGATGTGAATTATTGGGATGAGATTACTACTATTTTTGATTGGGCGCGTACTCATGTTACCTCAACTCTTTATATTTGTTGGGCGGCCCAAGCCGGGCTTTATCATTTCTATGGAGTTCCCAAATATCCGCTGAAACAAAAAATGTTTGGTATTTTCCGTCATCATATCAATGTACAGGGATTGCCCATATTCCGTGGTTTTGATGATGAGTTTTTTGTACCACATAGCCGTCATACCGAAATACACCGTGAGGATATTCTGAAAGTAAAAGAGTTGGCTTTAATAGCTGAGTCTGATGAGTCTGGGGTTTATATGGCTATGGCTCGTAATGGGCGTGAATTCTTTATTACCGGGCATTCGGAGTATTCTCCTTATACGCTTGATACGGAATATAAGCGTGATTTGGCGAAAGGGTTGCCTATTGAAATGCCTGTAAATTATTATAAGGACGATAATCCGGACAATGCCCCGGTGGTGCGTTGGCGCGGACATGCCAATTTGTTGTTTTCTAATTGGTTGAACTATTATGTATATCAGGAAACCCCGTTTGATATAAATCAGATACGATGATCAGACAACGAAAAATAGAATTATTAGCTCCTGCTAAAAATCTGGAGTGCGGTATTGCAGCTGTTGATCACGGTGCTGATGCCATTTATATTGGTGCTCCCCGTTTCGGAGCACGTGCGGCTGCGGGGAATTCATTGGAGGATATCGCTGAGTTGGTGCGGTACGCTCATGTGTATAATGTTCGTATCTATGTGACGGTGAATACGATTCTGAAGGATGAGGAACTGAAGGATACGGAAAAAATGATTTGGGATTTATACCGTGCCGGAGTGGATGCTTTGATCGTGCAGGATATGGGATTGTTGGAATTGAATCTGCCACCTATACCGTTACATGCCAGCACACAGATGGATAATCGTACTCCTCAAAAAGTAAGATTCCTGGCTGAGGCAGGTTTCCGTCAGGTGGTAT
Source organism: Phocaeicola sp. RTP21359st1_B8_RTP21360_211022 (assembly GCF_040911965.1). Classification (NCBI taxonomy): domain Bacteria; kingdom Pseudomonadati; phylum Bacteroidota; class Bacteroidia; order Bacteroidales; family Bacteroidaceae; genus Phocaeicola; species Phocaeicola sp. RTP21359st1_B8_RTP21360_211022. The sequence goes on along the minus strand of NZ_JBDFXP010000024.1, from coordinate 47,781 downwards.
TGGCTCGTGAACTTTCTCTTGTTGAAATAGGAAATATCCATCATGCTTGTCCTGATGTGCCTTTGGAGGTATTTGTACATGGTGCTTTGTGTGTAAGCTATAGTGGACAATGTTATGTTAGTCAGGCTTGTTTCGGACGTAGTGCCAATCGGGGAGAATGTGCCCAGTTCTGTCGCCTTGCTTTTGATATGGTAGATGCGGACGGTAAATCTATAGTAAGGAATAAGCATTTATTGTCTCTGAAAGATTTGAATCAGAGCGAAGAGTTGGAGCAATTGCTGGATGCCGGAGCTTCTTCCCTGAAAATAGAGGGACGTTTGAAGGATGTATCTTACGTTAAAAATGTAACAGCTTATTATCGCCAGAAGCTGGATAGTGTTTTCAAACGTCGTAAAGAGTATATCCGTGCTTCATCGGGAAAAGTGAAATTAGAGTTCAAACCTCAATTGGATAAGAGTTTCAGTCGTGGTTTTACTAATTATTTTCTTTTTGACAGGAATAAGGATATTTTTTCTTTTGATACTCCCAAGTCTTTAGGGGAGGAGATGGGGACAGTGAAGGAAATTCGTGGTAATTATCTTACCGTAGCCGGAATCAAGTCTTTTAATAATGGAGATGGCGTCTGTTTTTTGGATGAGACTGGTAAGTTGCAGGGATTTCGCATAAACCGGGTGGAGAATAATAAGTTATTTCCTCAAGAGATGCCTCGGATAAAGCCCCGTACGATACTTTATCGTAATTTTGATCAGGAATTTGAGAGGTTGATGTCGCGTAAATCAGCTGAAAGGAAAATTGCTGTCATTTTAAAATTGGCTGAAAATAATCGGGGCTTTACTCTGTCTCTGACCGATGAAGATGATCACAGTGTCAGTGTGGTGCTGGAAAGGGAGAAGGAACGTGCCCGTACTCCGCAGGAAGATAACTTGCGTACACAACTTGGAAAGTTAGGAAATACTCCATTTGAAGCGTCAGATATAGTGATTGACTGGTCGGACAATTGGTTTATTCCGGCTTCTATGCTTGCCGAACTTCGCCGTAAGGGAATAGAGAAACTGCTGGAAGTGCGCCGTATTAACTATCGGCAGGAAATTTACAAGTTGCCTCGAACGCATCATGCTTTTCCTGTGAATGAATTGACTTATTTGGGAAATGTGATGAATGCTGATGCTGTTTCCTTCTATAGGAATCATGGCGTGCAGCGTATTGCTCCGGCTTATGAAAAGGCTCCGGCAGAAGAAGCGGTATTGATGTTTTGCAAGCATTGTTTGCGTTATAGTATGGGATGGTGTCCCTCTTGGCATAAAGTGCGTTCTCCTTATAGGGAACCTTATTATTTGGTTAGCTCGGATAACAGACGTTTCCGCTTAGAGTTTGATTGTAAGAATTGTCAGATGAAAGTCTATGCTGAAAAGTAAGTACATCGGATTACTGTTTTTGGTGTTGGCTATTTTAATGGCTTGCCAATATCCTTCACCTGTTACTCCGAGTGGGGATATGCCGCAAAAGAAAAGGGATTCTGTCAATTATTTGATAGAACGGCATTATACATTAAACAGTAATTTTGAGGTTACTTCAGATTCGCTTATGTTACAGCAACTGCCATTGGTTGATGTGCTTCCTGTTTTTAAAGGAGAACGGCTGGTGGTAGCGGAGTTTATGATACAAGCTGCTGATAGTGTGGATTCTGTATGGGTAAAGGTAGCACGGGACCAGGAAACAATGGGATGGATACATGAAAAGGAATTGTTGGAGAAAGTAGTTCCTGTGGATTCAGTGTCACAGTTTATTCATTTTTTCAGTAATTCTCATACCATCGCTTTCTTTGTCATATTAGGCTTTTTCGGTATTTGGTATATTCATAGGGCTATTCGTCGCCAGAAGCTGCAATTAATCTGGTTGAATGATATTGATAGCGTTTTTCCTACAGTTCTTTCTTGGTTGGTAGCTACAGCAGCTACGCTTTATGCCAGTATTCAGCATTTTGTTCCGGGAACTTGGGAGCAGTTTTATTATAATCCTTCTTTGAATCCTTTTAGCTTACCTTTTATTCTTTCTCTTTTCATGTTTAATATTTGGGGGATTATTCTTGTGGGGTTGGCTACTTTGGATGATTTGTTTCATCAGACACATATTGAAGCTGCATGTTTTTATTTGTTGGGATTGATGTCCTGCTGTATCTTTTTATATTTGTTTTTTACATTTACTACGTATTACTATTTGGGTTATCCATGTTTATTGGTATATGCTGTATGGTCATTTAATCGTATAAAGCATGCTTCCCGGTATAAATTCAGTTGTGGAAATTGTGGGGCGAAGATAAAGAATAAAGGAGTGTGTCCTCATTGCGGCGCTGTCAATGAATAATTTTATTGTTTGTTTCTTTTGACAAAGGCTCAAGCAGTTTTCTATTGTAAACAGCATTTTCTCTATGTACATACACTAAAACAAATAGGTTTGTTCTAGAAGCTATGGGTATCATTTACAGCAATAATAAAGTTCTTGCTTTTCTTGGTGTGACAGAATAAAAAATAAACTTGATTTGGTAAATGTGGAAACAGAAAGGGAGTTCGTGATGAACCCCCCTTTCTGTTTTTGCAAGAATGGTTAGAAGTGATAACGTATATCCACTCCCAGTTGTAAAGGCCTGCTTTTTTGTTCGAATCCTCTATGCATGGTTTCAAAATAGAAGGTTGTATAATCCTTGTTGGTTAAATTACGTCCCCATACATCTATCTGTAAAGCTTTTGTCTGCAAAGAAATGCGCCCGTTCAGTGTTCCGTAAAAACTTTGTGAGACATTGTTTTTTTCAGTCCAATAAATTTTTCCTGCTCCGGTATAGCTCATGCCTAAAGTCAGGCTTTGCATCCAATTGCTTTTATCGAAAAAGAAACTATAATTTGCGCCTGCATTCATGGTATGGCGGGGAACAAATGGTACATAATTGCCGCTATAATCAATTTGCTCTTCTGATGATGTAGTACCTCCGTCATATTTTTTGAATGTGGAATGAGTATATCCATAACTTACATTCATATTCAGGTTTTTGTTGATGGATGCCAGAAAGCTGGCCTCTATTCCATAACTTTCGCTACTACCGGCATTGACCATCATTCGTCCCAAGCCACTATTGACAAATTTGGCGATTTGTTGGTCGTGGGTATCCATGTAGAATGCGGCAAGGTCGGTCTTCAGTTTGCCGTTGAACAAACTGAGATGTGATCCCACTTCGTAATTCCAGCTGTACTCGGGCTTGTAGACAGTTGTTTCTTGTACGTTCAATTCTTTTCCGTAGTTGGGCATGTGTTGCTTGATCATTCCTTCTATCATACCTGCCATAGATTCTGGTGCCTTGTCTAGTATGGCTTCAATCATTTTTTGTTGCATGTCATTTTGTATCAGTTCTGAAAACATCTGTACGTTATAACCTCCGGAACGATATCCTCTGGTTATGCTTACATACATATTGTTTGCAGGGCTGAAATCGTATTTAAAAGCTAGCTTGGGAAGTAGCTGTACATAGTCGTTTTTTTCTTTTCCTTCCAATAGCGGTGCGGCATTCAAATTCCTGAATGGAATATTAAGGGGAGGCATTGCCATTTTAAGAAAGAAATCGAAATCAATATTACTATCCGAGAAATAATTCATAGACATTTTTTCATATTCCAAGCGCAAACCTGCTGTTACTGAAAGGCCTTTCACAAACAGGTCGTTGAATGTAGATTGGTGGTACAGTGCGGTGCTGAATACCGGTGTGTCAAAACTTCCACTTACGCGGATACGGTTGTTCAAAACGTCCAGACTCATTTCAGGGGTACGGCGGGGATCGTCTAAATGAATTTTCTTGAAAGTATTGTTGATGTTTCCTTCGATCATATCGGTCACTCCGTCCTCCATGAAGTTTACCGGACCGGTGGTATGTAGCCATTGATAAAAACCACTAACCCCTGTAACCCATTGCCAGCGCTTGTTGTTTTTGCTTTTAAAAGTAATTTCTTCACTGATGGTATTCAGACGCTGCTTCTGCTCAATGGTATAAATGCTGACAGGCAGGAAATCCTGGTCCATAAACATACGGTCGTTTAAATTCTGGAATCCTGTAACAGCGCTTAAGATAAACTTTTGCGCCTGGTATTCAATATTCAAACCGGTATTGAACAGTCCACGGCGATAAGTACAATCCTGATCGTATGAAATCTTCCCTATGTAGTTTTTATATTTTTCATTCTCTTTGTCGTATCCGTCTATAGCTCCTGTATAGTAATAAGGGTATCCCCCTTCGTCATTATAATCATAGCCTATGGTGAAGTCTAGTTTTAAGTTTTCTGAAGGCAGCCAGATAGCATGTATTCGTCCGCCTCCCGCTTCCATATTATCTACTTTTTTCCCATTGAGCGAATTGCGGAAGAATCCGTCTGATCCCTCATAATAACCACCGGCGGAGAAAGCGAAACAGTCACTCCAACGGTGGTAGTGGGTTAATGAAGCACTGCGGTAGTTACTTTTTGTTCCATAACTCAGTTTTACGTCTGTTCCCTGATAGGAGAATGGAGAGCGGGTATGTACCTTGATTAGTCCCCCCATGGTATTGCGTCCGTACAAGGTTCCTTGTGGACCGCGAAGAATATCAATACGTTCTATATCATAAAAATTGAAATCAAATGCAGATTTGTCAATGTAAGGGATATTGTCCACATACAAACCTACCGCAGGAGTATTGATACGCGATCCGATTCCCCGGATGTAAATGGCTGAGGTGAGTCTTGAACCATAGTCGGGCATAAAGAAATTGGGTACCAGTGAACTCACGTTCTTTAAAGTGGTGATTTGGTTTGCTTGCATATCTTTTTGGGAGAGTAAAGATACGGCTGTAGGAAGTTCCCTTAATTTTCCGGTTTCTTTAGGTGAAGCGATAACTACCACCTCTTCTATATCAATGACTTTTGTAGTGTCCTTAGGCAGCGTGTTGATATCTTCAGCAAAAGTTGTTGCAGCCAGCAGGCAGGATGTAATGAATAAAATGTTTTTTCTCATATTTATTGTTTGGTTTTATTTGATACATCACGGATAACCAGAGTTGCTACAAGTTTCTACCAGGCGGAAAATTTATATATTCCACTCTGTATAATCCATGATGGAGAATGATTCCGGCTGCAAAGTAACGGTAAACCTGATATGTGTGCAATCCTAATAAATGAGGATTTTATATTCTGTCTGCTTCAATGTAGCCATTCATCACAGCATAAACGGTAAGACCGGAAACAGACTTGATGCCCAGTTTTTCAGTAATGTTCTTGCGGTGGGAGATAACGGTGGTCAGGCTGATATTAAGTTTGTCGGCTATCTCTTTGTTGATAAGTCCTTTGGTGATAAGTATCAATACTTCTATTTCCCGGACAGACAATTCATGTTCCGTTTTTTCTATGTGCATTGCTTTATCTGCTGCTTGTTTTCTTGCCTGATGTCCATATTGGCGCAATTGATGGATGTCTTTTATCAAAGAACCTTCATCTTGGTAGATATTCAGCTTGGGAACACCGGATAATTGAGGTTGGTTGTCACCTCCTGCTAATACAATTGTTTTTGGTTTACGAAGTAAAAAGAAGGAAGTATGTTCAAAATAGATTTGGGCAGAGATAAAATAATGGGCATACATGTCCGGTGTGTCATCCGTCAGCTCACCAAAGGAATGGAATACACGGATAGTAGCCATTGGAATGATATCTTCCAAAATGTTTTTTAACCCCAGGCAAGTGAGGGTATTTGGGTCTACTATGGCTATTTCGGGATGATGCATGATGTTTTCTTTGGTGCAAAGATACATATCTTTTATAAAAAACAGATTCATAAAGACAAAGAAATCTTCTTTTAGGCAACATCACCAATCATTTATTTGTAGGGGCGCATTTGAATGCGCCCGCATATGTGCTGTAAATCATTTTCGGATAGGTTTAATCTGTCCTTACTCCTAAATAAGTGGCTGCTGCTTCAGCACATTTTTCTCCATCGATACCTGCTGAAACAATTCCTCCGGCGTAACCTGCTCCTTCTCCACAAGGAAATAACCCATTGACAGTGACATGTTGCAGTGTCTCATTATCTCGCAGGATCCGTACCGGAGCCGACGTGCGTGTTTCTACACCAATCATCACTGCTTCATTGGTCAGGAAGCCATGGCTGCTCTTTCCGAATTGTTGGAAACCTTTGCTCAAACGGTCGGTAATGAATGCAGGCATCCAAAAATGCAGGGGAGAGGAAACTAATCCCGGACTATACGAACTGTCGGGTAAATCATAGCTTAGTTTTTTGCGGGTGAAGTCCACCATTCGTTGTGAAGGTGCGGTTTGGCGCATATTGCCTTGCTGCCAGCAGGAGGCCTCCAATGCTTCTTGGAAATACATCATGGTTAATGGACAATGGTCGGTAGTCCATTGACCATGATTTTTATTAGTGGCTTTTAATTCTTCACTTTTCGTTTTTAATTCTTCTGTAAAAAGATTATTTTCCGCCAGATCTTCCGGCCTGATTTCTACCACCATGCCGGAGTTGCTCCATTTGGAGCCGCGGTTGCTGGGACTCATGCCGTTTACTACAATCTGATGCGGACCGCTTGCGGCAGGAACAACAAATCCTCCCGGACACATACAAAAACTATAGACACCACGTCCTTCTACTTGTGTCACAAAGCTATATTCAGCGGCAGGCAGATACTTTCCACGTCCGTTTTTATTATGATATTGTATTTGGTCAATCAGCATGGACGGGTGTTCCAAACGTACTCCTACTGCAATTCCTTTGGTTTCCATCTCTATACCATTGTCATACAACCACCGATACACATCCCGTGCGGAATGTCCGGTAGCCAGAATAACAGGTCCTTTGAAAGTCTTTCCGGTATTTGTTTCTATACCTGTGATTTTGTTTTTTTCTATAATAAGGGAATCCATTCGTGTTTCGAAATGCACTTCACCACCACATTCTATGATGGTATTCCGCATATTTTCAATCACACGCGGCAACTTGTCTGTACCGATGTGGGGATGGGCATCTGCCAGGATGGAGGTACTGGCGCCATGTTGGCAGAATACATTCAGAATTTTGTTCACATTCCCTCGCTTTTTGCTTCGGGTATAGAGTTTGCCGTCTGAGTAGGCTCCTGCTCCTCCTTCTCCGAAACTGTAGTTGCTTTCAGGGGCAACTTTGTGCTCACGGCTGATACGGGCGATATCTATTTTTCTATCGCGTACATTCTTACCTCGTTCCACTACGACAGGCCGGAGTCCTAACTCTATTAATCGCAAAGCAGCAAAAAGTCCGCCCGGTCCTGCTCCCACGACAATGACTTGTGGTTTTCCATCTACCTTATTATATATAGTACGGGTGAACTCCTCATCTTGTGGCATTTCATTAATATATAGGCGTACTTTCAAATTTACATAGATGGTGCGTTGACGTGCGTCTATGCTCCTTTTTAAGATGCGAAGGGCATGGATGGTACGTATATCCAATCCCTTGTCATGTCCGATGAACTGTTTCAGTGACTGTTCGTTGGCTGCTTGTTCAGGCAAGACTCTTATTTGAAATTCCTGTATCATGGTTCTTATTTGGATTGTTCGCCTTCCGGCATTAATTTTTTACGGTAATAAGAATTGGCGGTATATAGTGCGGCGGCAGGGTTGTGTCCTGTCACACGGTCTTTGGTCACTAAAGTTGTAGTATAGGCATTAGAGTACTTGTAGAATAAACTGTCATGTCCCACACATAGTCCGATAACCACGTTCAACTCTGTATGTGCTTGGTTGAGAAGGCGTGCTTGTAGGATAGGGTTACACATTGCCGCACCGATTTTTTCACATTCTTTGGGGATTCCGATAGAGGATTTGGCTATTCCGGCTACTTTGCAGATTACTGAATATACCTCAAAGCCGTTAGCACGGAGGATGCGGGCAAAAATACGGGCTTCATTCACCAGTCCGATACAATAGGCAATTCCTAGTTTTTTATATCCCATCTTGCGTGCGAAGGTCATGATTTCTTCCACACGGGTTAATCGGCAGTAACCTTCATATTCCACTTCGGCACTGGTTGCCATTATCTTGTTATTGTCGTTATATTGTTTCAACGCCCATTCCAAATCTTCTTGTTCCAAATGGGTAGTCAGACAAAATTCAGGGTAAGTGCGCTCTTTGAACTTGCAGTTCTGTGTGCCGCAGTCTATACAGGTCGGGGGGTATGATTGTTCTTTTGTCATTTTATATCATTATTCAAATTAAGTTTTCTCTTATTTATCTCATCCAAACAAAGCCCGGAACGCTTCTTCTACCTTTCTTACCGGAATGATTTCTATCTTTAATTTTGATGTATCCATTCCTTGCAAATTATGTTTCGGTATAAGAATTTGTTTGAAACCTAACTTCTCTGCTTCTCCGATGCGTTGCTCAATACGGTTTACAGGTCGGATCTCACCACTCAGTCCTACTTCACCCGCCATGCAGGTGTCACGTTCTATTTCCGTATCCATATTGCTGGATAGAATGGCACTGATGACAGACAGGTCGATGGCCGGATCATTCACTTTCAATCCACCTGCGATATTCAAAAAGACATCTTTTTGTGCCAGTTTGAATCCTACCCGTTTTTCAAGTACTGCCAGAAGCATGTTCATACGTCGTAAATCAAATCCGGTGGCAGAACGTTGCGGATTCCCATATACTGCCGAACTGACTAAAGCCTGTGTTTCAATCAAGAAAGGGCGGACTCCTTCTATGGCAGAGGCGATAGCAACCCCGCTCATCCCGTCATGGTCTTGGCTAAGCAACAGTTCGGACGGGTTGCTCACTTGGCGCAAACCGTTTTGGCGCATTTCATAAATGCCCAGTTCGGCGGTGCTTCCGAAACGGTTCTTGATGCTGCGGAGAATGCGGTACATATAATGTTGGTCACCTTCAAATTGCAATACGGTGTCTACAATATGTTCCAGTACCTTGGGGCCGGCAATGCTTCCTTCTTTATTGATATGGCCGATCAGAATGACCGGCGTATTTGTTTCTTTGGCAAATTTTAAAATAGAAGCGGAACATTCACGTACCTGTACCAAACTGCCGGGAGAAGAGTCTATCGTTTCGGTTGAGATGGTTTGAATAGAGTCGATGATCACTAAATCGGGTCGTGTATTCTTGATATGGACGTAAATCTGCTCCAACGAAGTTTCACAGACTATCAGGCAGTCGGAAGAATTATGCGGGATACGGTCTGCACGCAGTTTTAATTGCCGGGCACTCTCTTCTCCCGATATATACAATACTTTTTTGTCAGGCAGATGAAGTACGGTTTGCAGCACCAAAGTGGATTTGCCTATCCCCGGTTCACCACCCAGTAGAACGAGTGATCCCGGTACTAAACCGCCTCCCAATACCCGGTTCAGTTCTTCGTCGTGCATATCAATTCGAGGTTCGTCCCCTCCGGTAATGTCATTCAGTGTGACAGGCTTGCTTTTTACGGATTCCAGGCCGGATACCGGTCTTTTGTTTGCAGGTTCCTTGCGTATAATTTCTTCTACGTATGTGTTCCATGCACCGCAAGACGGACATTTCCCTACCCATTTGGGTGAATCCTGCCCACAGTTGGTGCATACATATACAGTCTTTTCCTTTGCCATATTCTTACGGGATAATTAAAACAGCGCAACTTGAGGCTGAATTTGTACAAAGGTAAGGAAATAGTTCTGCATATCAACATGGGCAGGATAAAAAAGTTTTGTCTTATTTCTGCTTTAATAAAAAGCATTCTTATATTTTATCGCAAAAAAATGGGAAATTGTGATAGATTGTAGGAAATTGTTTTTATATTTGCATCGTTCAAATAAAAAACAGAAGAAGAACAATAATAAAATGACGATATACTATCTCCATACAACCACCACATTAGGGATGGGGCACATGACAACTACAATGTCCACATCCACAACAATGACCCCTCGGGGTTAAGGATAGTATATGTGTTTCTACGTGATACACGCTTACGGACGTAAGCAAAACAAGCTTTTAATTTTATTTTTTTAGTGTAAACAGATACAGTTTCTTTTCGTTGTCATGCTGGGTGAAACGAAAGTAGATTCTTTACCGGACTTGAAATGGCTCGGAGGACAGAATGGCAAAAGAAGCTGGAATAAAAATAGATAATTGCATGAAAGTTATGAAATTCGGCGGGACATCCGTAGGTTCCGTGAACAGCATTTTAAGCGTCAAACAGATAGTAGAGGCAGTTGAAGAGCCCGTAATTGTAGTTGTGTCGGCATTGGGCGGTATAACTGACAAGTTAATCAATACTTCGCAGATGGCTGCCAATGGGGATTCCGCATACGAGAAAGAATACCGTGAAATTGTGAATCGTCACATTGAAATGGTATATACCGTAATTCCGGCAGGTAATGAGCGTACTGTTTTATTGGATAAGGTCAATGAATTGTTGAGTGAACTGAAGGATATTTTTCAGGGAATTTATCTGATAAAGGACTTGTCGTCTAAAACGTCGGCTACTATTGTAAGTTATGGTGAGCGCTTGTCGTCTATTATTGTAGCTTCGTTGATAAAGGGGGCTGTATGGTATGACTCCCGCAACTTCATTAAGACTGAAAAAAAACATGCCAAACATATTCTGGATTCCGAACTGACCACTCGCTTGGTTAAAGAAACTTTCCAGAAATTACCGGAAGTGGCATTGGTTCCCGGATTTATCTCTACTGATAAGAACAGTGGTGAAGTGACCAATTTGGGACGTGGCGGTTCAGATTATACCGCTTCTGTCATAGCTGCGGCACTGAATGCGGATAGCTTGGAAATATGGACGGATGTGGATGGTTTCATGACGGCAGACCCGCGTGTAATCAGTACGGCCTATACCATTAATGAGTTGAGCTATGTGGAAGCGATGGAGCTTTGTAACTTTGGAGCGAAAGTGGTTTATCCGCCGACTATTTATCCGGTATGCCATAAGAATATTCCTATTCTGATTAAGAATACATTCAATCCTCAAGGCGAGGGAACTATCATAAAGCAGGAAGTGAATTCCGGTTCTAAAGCCATTAAAGGTATCTCATCCATCAATGATACGAGTTTGATTACGGTTACCGGTCTGGGAATGGTGGGAGTGATCGGAGTGAATTTCCGGATTTTTAAAGCATTGGCACAAAACGGCATCAGCGTGTTTATGGTATCGCAGGCATCTTCCGAGAACAGTACTTCTATCGGTGTGCGTAATCAAGATGCGGCGCTGGCTTGTGAAGTGCTGAATGAGGAATTCTCCAAAGAAATAGAAATGGGGGAAATCAGTCCGGTTGTTGCCGAAATGAATTTGGCTACCATTGCCATTGTCGGTGAGAACATGAAACATACACCGGGCATCGCCGGTAAGCTGTTCGGGACTTTAGGCCGTAACGGCATTAGTGTGATTGCTTGTGCGCAAGGTGCTTCGGAAACCAATATCTCTTTCGTGGTAGAATCCAAGTCACTGCGCAAATCATTGAATGTGATTCATGATTCGTTCTTCCTGTCCGAATATCAGGTGCTGAACCTTTTTATCTGCGGTACAGGTACGGTAGGAGGCAGTTTGATAGAGCAAATCCGTTGTCAGCAACAAAAGTTGATGCAGGAACGCGGTTTGAAGCTGAAAGTGGTAGGTATAGCCGATGGACATCATGCGTTGTTTACCCGTGCAGGCGTAGACTTGTCACATTATAAGGAAGAGTTGGCAGAGAAAGGAATGCCTTCGTCCACCCAGGTGTTGCATGACGAGATTATAGGTATGAATATATTCAACTCTGTGTTTGTGGATTGTACAGCCAGTGCAGAAGTTGCATCCTTATATAAAGATTTTCTGATGAATAATATTTCGGTGGTAGCGGCCAACAAAATTGCCGCTTCTTCCGAATACTCCGTTTATAGCGAACTGAAACAAATAGCCCGCCGTCGCGGTGTGAAATTCTTGTTTGAAACCAATGTAGGTGCAGGGCTACCCATTATCAACACGATCAATGACTTGATAAACAGCGGAGACAAGATCTTGAAAATAGAGGCGGTATTGAGCGGTACGCTGAATTACATCTTTAACAAAATCAGCGCGGACATTCCTTTCAGCAAGACCATCAAAATGGCACAGGAAGAGCGCTACTCGGAACCCGATCCGCGTATTGACCTGAGTGGCAAGGATGTGATTCGTAAACTGGTTATTCTGGCTCGTGAAGCCGGATATAAATTGGAACAGGAAGATGTGGAAAAACATCTTTTTGTACCAAATGATTTTTTTGAAGGCCCGTTGGAGGAGTTCTGGAAGAAAGTACCTTCCCTGGATGCGGATTTTGAATCACGCCGTCAAAAGCTGGAGGATGAAAACAAACGCTGGCGTTTTGTAGCCAAACTGGAAGATGGGAAAGGCAGTGTGTCTTTGCAGGAAGTGGACAGCAAACATCCATTCTATGGTCTGGAAGGCAGCAACAACATTATTCTGCTTACAACCGAGCGATATAAAGAGTATCCGATGATGATACAAGGATATGGGGCCGGTGCCAGTGTGACTGCCGCCGGAGTATTTGCCGATATCATGAGCATCGCTAATATTTAGGCTTATGAAACATATTATTATTTTAGGCGACGGTATGGCCGACTGGCCTGCCGAATCACTGGGAAACAAAACATTGCTGCAATACTCCAGTACACCTTATATGGATAAGTTGGCCGCTATGGGACGTACCGGGAGGTTGGTTACAGTTGCTCCCGGATTTCATCCGGGTAGTGAAGTGGCGAATATGTCTGTTATGGGCTATAATTTACCGAAGGTGTACGAAGGCCGTGGACCGTTGGAAGCAGCAAGCATCGGGGTGGAGTTGCAACCGGGCGATATGGCTATGCGTTGTAACATTATCTGCATCGAAGATGAGAAGATAAAAAATCACTCCGCCGGACATATCACTACCGAAGAAGCTGATGTGCTGGTTAGATATTTGGAAGAAAAATTGGGTTCTGACCGGATTCATTTCTATACCGGTGTACAATATCGCCATTTGTTGGTGATAAAAGGGGGAAATAAACAATTGGACTGCACCCCGCCCCATGATGTGCCTTTGCAGCCTTTCCGTCCGCTCATGGTGAAGGCGGAAGTACCGGAGGCGCAGGAAACAGCCGGATTGATAAATAATCTTATCCTGGCTTCCCAGGAATTGTTGGCAGATCATCCGGTTAATCAAAAACGTATAGCCGAAGGCAAAGATCCTGCTAATAGTATCTGGCCTTGGAGTCCGGGGTATCGCCCGCAGATGGAACCTCTCTCCGGGAAGTATCCGGCCATAAAGAAAGGGGCTGTTATTTCAGCGGTGGACTTAATCAATGGCATAGGACATTATGCAGGATTACGCCGTATTGCTGTAGAGGGGGCTACCGGTTTATATAATACGAATTATGAGAATAAGGTGGCTGCGGCATTGGAAGCATTGAAGACGGACGACTTTGTGTATCTGCATATTGAGGCCAGTGATGAGGCCGGTCACGAAGGAGATTTTAAGTTGAAGCAGTTTACTATTGAAAATCTGGACAAACGTGTTGTAGGACCTGTTTATGAAGCAGTGAAGGATTGGGATGAGCCTGTGGCTATCGCCGTGCTTCCGGATCATCCTACGCCTTGCGAACTCCGTACCCATACGGCCGAACCTGTGCCTTTCCTTATCTATTATCCCGGTATAGAACCGGACTGTGTGCAGACCTTTGATGAAGTGGCATGTGTGGAAGGCAGTTATGGAATATTGAAAGAAGATGAGTTTATGAATGAATTTATGAAAAAATAATGTGGCAGTTTGCTAATTTGCCCCAATGGCAACCCTCCATGCAAAGCCCTTGGCACATTAGCACATTGACGCATTGAAAAATTGTTTACTATGAAATATTACAGTACGAATCACCAGGCTTCCGATGCTTCTCTGGAAGAAGCTGTAGTGAAGGGGCTGGCTTCTGACAAAGGTTTGTATATGCCCAAGGCCATCAAGCCATTGCCGCAAGAGTTTTATGATCAGATTGAGAATCTGTCGTTTCAGGAAATTGCTTATCGCGTGGCCGATGCTTTCTTCGGTGAGGATGTTCCTGCTGAAACACTGAAGCAGATCGTTTATGATACATTGAGTTTTGATGTTCCTGCCGTAAAGGTAAAGGATAATATTTACTCTTTGGAACTGTTTCATGGTCCTACATTGGCATTTAAAGATGTAGGTGGACGTTTCATGGCCCGTTTGTTGGGCTACTTCATTAAAAAAGAAGGGCAAAAGCAGGTGAATGTACTGGTTGCGACTTCGGGGGATACCGGTAGTGCTGTAGCCAATGGCTTCCTCGGAGTGGAAGGTATTCATGTGTATGTGCTTTATCCGAAAGGAAAAGTCAGTGAAATTCAGGAAAAGCAGTTCACTACTCTGGGGCGGAATATCACAGCGTTAGAAGTGGACGGTACTTTTGATGACTGTCAGGCATTGGTTAAGAATGCGTTTATGGATGCTGATTTGAATGCGCACATGAAGTTGACTTCTGCCAACTCCATCAATGTGGCTCGTTTCCTGCCACAGGCATTTTATTACTTCTATGCCTACGCGCAGTTAAAGAAAGAAGGAAAAGCGGATCATCTGGTAGTGTGCGTACCTAGCGGAAACTTTGGTAATATCACCGCCGGACTATTTGGTAAACGCATGGGCTTGCCTGTCAAGCGTTTTATTGCAGCCAATAACCGGAATGATATTTTCTACCAATACTTACAGACCGGAAAATACAATCCTCGCCCTTCCATAGCTACTATTGCCAATGCAATGGATGTGGGAGATCCAAGTAATTTTGCCCGTGTACTGGCATTGTACGGTAACAGTCATGCTGCCATAACAGCGGATATCTCTGGTGCGACTTATACGGATGAACAGATTCGTGAAACGGTGGGTGAGGTATATCGGGAAACCGGTTACTTGCTCGACCCGCATGGAGCCTGCGGTTATCGTGCTTTATCCGAAGGATTGTCCCCCAGCGAAACGGGTATTTTCCTGGAAACGGCACATCCGGCTAAATTCCTGGAAACTGTGGAAGGTATCATTGGAGACAAAGTGGAGATTCCCGCCAAACTGCAAGCGTTTATGAAAGGAACCAAACAAAGTGTTCCGATGGAAAAAGACTTTGAAAGTTTCAAAGGCTATTTGATGAAAGAATAGCTTTTAGAAATAGATATCTGATACGAAAAGAGGGGGGCAAAAGTCCAAAGTAACTATCCAATGGTTCACCGTAGGGGCGGATTGAATAGTTACTTTGGGCTTGTTTACATAAAGAACAAAAAAGTTCCGTCACAGCAACGTGCTCATTACTAGTTACTTTCTGTGTAAAAGAATCTCAAACCTCCTTCAATCGGTATGCTTCCGGCTATCGAATCCTGTTACGTATGTAACAAAGTTTGTTCCTACCGTATCTTTCACTCCGTTTCATTTTCACTCCGTTTCATTTGATATTTCACTTGGGTGAAGCAACTGTTTCACTTAGGCGAAAACGGCTGTTCATCTAAGTGAAATCGCCTCTTCACTTGGGTGAAGCAACAAATGCAGATGGGCAAAAATAAGCCTTATGACGCTCTCCTGCAAGGAAGTAACCGCAACTATGGCACAGGAATTAGAACAACCGATATACGTCAAGCCGAATTTGATAGCGGAGAATGGAAAACCGTTTCAGGGGAATTTAGAATGTTTTTTCACATTATATTGTTGATTTACAGAGAGATACTGCGCGTAATCCGGAATGGTTGATGCGTGTCTTTATTTTATTTCTTCCAGCAACTTCCCGAACGAAGTGAATGTCCGTTGTTTCCCGCCCCAGGTGAGGTACAAGGTATCGGGAGCGATGACTTGTAGATGGGGCAGACCGGCAGGAGCGTTTTGGGTTTGCAGACAAGTATATCCGTGACGGTTCAGTGCGTTGATAGTCCAGTGCAATAAGGTTTCGTCTGTCGCTTCCACCGTTATTTCCTGCTTTCCATTCACGGTTGGATAGTAGATGCCATGATCATAATCGAACCGGATATTACTGTGTGAGAACAGCGTGTCCATCCGATGGTTCAGAATCATATCTTCCGTCACTCCGCATTGCAGTCCTGTTTCTTTGGACAGCAGCCAAAGTTTGTCCGACAGTACCAGGGCTTGTTCTATGTCATGGGTGGATAGCAGGATGGCCTTGTTTTGCTCCACCGCCAACTGATGCAGCAAAGTCATGATTTCTATGCGGCTCACCACGTCCAGAAAAGCGGTCGGCTCATCCAAGATGATAAGCGGACATTCCTGAACCAATGCTTTGGCTATCATTACCTTTTGCCGTTCTCCGTCCGAAAGTTCGGCGGTGTAGCTTTCGGCTTTGTGGGCAATGCCTACGGCATCCAATGCCTCTTTGATAATGAGATGGTCTTTGGGATGGAGCCGTCCGAAGAAGCCTGTATGCGGCTGGCGTCCCAAAGCTACCAGTTCATACACGGTCAGCCCTCCGGCTTGTGTCTTGTCTGTCAGGACTACACCGATGGTGCGCGAACGTTCCTTTTCCGAATACTGCTGCAAAGGCTTGCCCAGCAATTGCAAATCTCCTGCCAGTGAAGGTTGCGAAGCGGACAGGGTGCGGAGCAAAGTCGACTTTCCGGCCCCGTTTGCTCCAAGCAGACTGGTCAGTTCTCCCGGATAGAGTCCGAAAGAAAGGTGTTCGTGCACTTTCTTTTCTCCTTTGTGGGTACGATAACCTATGCACAGGTCTGTGGCGGTGATGACAGCTTGCTTTTCCATCAGTTGAAGTACTGGATTTTACGTTGGTTCACAATGACATAAATAATAATGGGCGCACCAATGACCGGAGTGACGGCATTCAGCGGAATGATGCCTGCTTCGCCCGGCAGAATGCAGATGAAGTTGCAGAGCAGGGCAATGGCTCCTCCCGTCAGCATGGTGACAGGTAGCAGGGAATTATGGTTGGAGGTTCCCAGCATGAGGCGGGCAATGTGCGGCACGGCCAGTCCGATAAAGGAAATCGGGCCGCAGAAAGCGGTGGTCGTCGCTGTCAGTAATCCGGTGGCGACAAGCAGCAGGTTACGTGTACGGCGGATGTTGATTCCCAGGTTTTCGGCATAGCGTGTTCCCAGCAGCAGGGCATTCAGAGGCTTTATCAGCAGTATGGTAATCAGCAGTCCCGCCATTGTGACCAAGGAGAAAAAGGGAAGCTGCTGCAAAGATACTCCTCCGAAGTTTCCCATTCCCCAAATCATGTAGGAATGCACCCCTTCTGCCGTGGAGAAAAAGTTGAGCAGGGAGATGGCAGATGAAGTGATATACCCTATCATGATACCTATAATGAGCAGCATGATGCTGTTTTTTATCAAAGTGGAGAAGAACAGGATGATTCCCATCACCAGCATGGAGCCTATGAATGCTCCGATAATGACGGACAGGAATCCGGATAAAGTGAATACTCCGGCAGTAATCGTACCTGCGCCTGCCAGCATGACCAAGGCGACTCCCAAACTGGCTCCCGAACTGATTCCCAGTATGGAAGGGTCGGCCAAAGGATTATTGAATGTGGTTTGCAACATCAGTCCCGATGCTGCGAGTGCCATTCCGCAAAGGAGGGCGGTAATGGCTTGCGGCAGGCGGGATTCCCAGACTATGAAACTCCAACTCGCCTTTTCTACTTCATTGCCTGTAAGGATATGCCACACCGCCTCGGCAGGGATGTTTACCGAGCCGAACAACAGGTTGGCTCCTGTCAATGCAAGGATGAGGAGGAGCAGTATGATACCGTATTTTGTTCCTTTGTTATTCATTGATACTGTTTAGGGTTACGCCCACTGTAGGGAGTGTGTCAAAACTAACCCGGCCTATCCCATCGTCAGCTGTAGGGGCAGCATTATCCACGTTTTGACATAACCCTACGGTGATTTACTCCGCTAATTTAGTGAAATATTTTAATTCATACCCTTCTAAAAGCGTAGGATGGAATATTTTTATCAAATCTTTCAGTAATCGGTCGGGATGGAAAGGGGAATCTTCGTAAAAGTCTACCTTCCCTGTGTTGCATCCGTAAATGTTGCGTTCCTTGAATGCACGAAAACCGGTGTATGGAGCATAGTCCTGCTCCAATTCCTTATAAGTCTTGTCAATGGCCTGATTATATTTGATGAGCCAGAAATCTGCATTCTGACCTTTGTCAAACACGGTTTCGAAGGCTAGGGGAACAGAACCGCTATGCTCGTCATCAGCAAACACATAATTGGCCCCGGCATCCGCATAGATGCGTGCAGAGGTGCTTTTACCTCCCGGAACATACCAAGCCGAACCATTCTTCAGTTCGCTGATAACGCTCGGTGCGTATGAAAGGGGAGCAACCAATGCTTTCAGCTCATTATAGTTTTTTTCCACCTCGGCAAACAAGCTGTCCGCTTTTTGTGCCTCACCGAACAGAAGGCCGTAGAAACGCATCCATTCGGCACGTCCCAATGCCGAAGTTTCCATGTAGTCTGCACATTCTATAATGGGGATGTTGAGTTTCTCCACCCGTCCGTATCCGCCACTGTTCTCGAAAGGGGAGAGCATAATGGCATCGGGGTGCAGGTCGATTATCTTTTCTATATCCGGGTTCATTCCATTCCCTACATCGGCGATGCTTCCTGTGCGGCAGCCATCCTGCACTTCTTGCAGTTTGATATACTTCAAATCGCAGACTCCTCCAATACTTTTCAAAGCACCAATCTGGTTGAGCAATCCGCAATGTACGGATGAGTAAACAACAGCCTTGCTCAATGGCGTGCGGACAAGTGTCCCTTCGGGCAAGTCGGCAGGCAGGGACTTTTCTTTGTCAACCAAGACGTAGGTATGCAGTATCCGGGTCGTATCCCAAGGATTGCGCAGGCGGGCAATGGTATAGTCTTCGGTTGCAGACAGGCTGAGGTTCTCTGCATAACGCAAAGAGATTGTTTCTTCTGCTTCTATTACAGAAGCAGTCTTGCTTTTTCCGCCGCAGGAGGAAAGAAGGGCAAGCAAGAAGATGAATAGGATTACTTGTTTCATGTTATTTTTTATAATATCCGCCGGTTTTACGGGAACCTTTGTATTCTATTAATTCTTTATCTTTCAGTGATTTTAAATAACGCTCTGTCGTAGCAGCTCCTTTTTGGATATATTCTGCAATTTCATATCCTTTTGCACCGGGTTTCTTTTTCAAGAAGGTGAGGATAAGGCTTTCAAGTTCGTTTATTCCCTCATTTATTCCCTCACCTTCATTTACTCCCTCATCAGCGATTCTGTTTATTACTGAAATAAACTGCATTCCTACCGGCTCATTGATGAATTTTATATTCGGTTCTTCTTGAAGTGCACGTATAATCCCTGAGCCCAGACCACGATAAGGCATCGTTTTAGCACAGAAATTGGCAATGAAAGGATTGCGTACTACGGCGCTTCCCAGTTTGATACTTTCCACAGTCAGCCCATCGGGAAGGCATCCCGGGCTGATAATCTCTACACGGTTATCAAAAATGAGTAATCTTATCGGTGCATTGCGCGTATAATCGCGATGTACCAAGGCATTTTGCAAGATTTCTTCTAATGCCACTTCTGATATTTCCAGTTTCCCGATAGAATTAAATCCTTGTCCTGCCTGTATATTATGGAGGTTTGCTTTCAGAAAAGACATTCCCTTTTCAAATAATTCGGGCAGTGTGCCGGTGATTCCTGATAAGACAGGCCGATGATTTCTCCCGTCTTGTCTTTTATGCCGAAGAGTATCATTCCCCCCCCCCGTGCATTGGACATAGCTACCATTTCGGCGGCAATACTGTCTTGGTTGGGAAAGCGTTCTTTGAACTGTACCGTACTGGTTTCTCCACATTTTATAATGAGTTGTAATTCTTTGCTGTCCATTTTTCTAGGTCTGTATTTGACTACGTATACAAATGTACGGTAAAAAAGTGAGGAAAGCTTTATGGTTATAAGGGAAATTGCAAAGTCTTGCTCCTTCCGCCGCAGGCGGAAAAAAGCAAGACTGAAAGCATCAGGTGAATAAAGAGAGAAAATTGTTTCATTGGTTAGTCAATAAATACGGCTGCTTTAGGATCTATGCCACATTCGAACTTTTCAATGAAAGTACCATCTTTCTTGAAACGGTAGATGTCTCCGTTGGTGGTATAATCTCCTGCGCCAATGTAGAAATCTCCATTTTCAGGATTAATGCTCAACATGGTAATGATGCTTGTCTTTAGCTTTTCGGGCATTTGCACGAATGCTTTTTCTACTTTCTCGTTGGTCTTGGCATTGTAAGAGTATAATGTGTGTGTGGAAGTGTTGTCTGCATAGTTCGTTTCGGAATAGATGACATATACTATATCGTCATGTTCTGCCATATAGACGCCTTTGCCTATTTCTTTATACGTCTTGGTTGTCGGGTCGAAGAGAACTACAGGATAAGGATAGTTGTTATAGTCATTGCTGCCGTAACCTTGAATAAACAGTTTGTCTCCTGCTTCCAGAATCTTTTCCGGATTTTGGAATATTTCAATGTTTTCTGCTTTATCAAATGTGTTGATATCAATAATAGACAAACGGTTATCGTAGCCGAATCCTGAATTTACCAAATACAGTTTTCCATCTTCTTCGATAATGCCTTCCGGATTTTTACCGACAGCAACCATCTTTTCGAAGGCTAATGTATTGGCATCCAAACGCGCTACATTGCCGCTAGTCAGGGTTACATAGATTTTTCCATTCTCGGCAACCATGCAACGTGGCTGTCCTTGTTCATCTGTAAATTCATAGCGTTTCAATTCTACACAAGCCTCATTCAGTTTGGTGATGTATTTTGAACCATACACAGCCACGTAGATATGGTTATTGTAGCTTATCATATCTTGTCCTGCATCGCCCAATTTGGCATTGTTTTGCTTGAAGAAAATGTCATCAATGACATCTAGGGATTTGTTCGGAGCATAGAAGGTGATGCCGGCATTGTTTTTTTGATAAGATCCCATATTCAAAATGTAGACACGGTTTTCAGGCAATTCCACCTTCGAACCTTCATCGTTTTTTTTGCTGTCATCGTCATCATCACTACATGAGGTGAATGAAACACCCAGCATTAACATACACAGTGTTCCAAAAAATAAGCTTCTTAGTTTCATAATTAATCTTTAAAAGTTAGACATTTATATTGTTTAAAATCTTAATACTCCCGTTATGCGCCAGGAACGTCCGGGCATGGGGTAATATTTGATAACATCATATTGCTTGTCAGTGAGGTTGATAACTTCTGCCTGAAGGCGGAGGTGACAGCCTTTCATTGTAAATTCCCGCCATAAAGTGGCTGTATGTTCTACATAACCGTCTATCTTATTCACCGGTATATTCTGTGCCATATAGTAGCGTTCGCTGACCCCTGTCAGGCTGTAACCCACATTAATCCAAGGAGTTTCGATGGTGGTCGAAGCATTGCCGCTATGCTGAGGCGTATAGGGCAGCTGGTCTTTATAATTCTTGGCATCGGGATTTGTCATATCTATGGCTTTTTGCCAGGAATAGTTGCCGCTTAATCCTACGTTTATGTTAGGGCAGACCGGTATGGAAGTAGCCATTGTCGCATCAAGGCCGGTGATATGTACCGTGCCGTAATTCTGCATTTTCCATACATAAGTACTGGGAAAGGCAACTATTTTATCGGTTACTTCATTATAATATCCGTCAAGAGTGACAGAAAGGAAATCGGTGAACGGAAACGGCTTGCCGTTCCAAGTGACACCTATATTGTATTCGCGTGCCTTTTCCGGGCGTAAGGAGGTATTTCCTATGCGTAGATAATAAAGGTCATTGAAGGTAGGTACGCGGAACGTATTCTTATACATTGCGCGGACGTATAATTGTTCTTCTTTCCATGGCTGAATGGAAACGGACAGGGTGGGCGACAGGCGTTTCCGGTCGTCGGGAGTATTCCCTGCTTTTACTTCTTCCGTAATGAAAGTCCCCACCAATGTGCACGATAGCTTGATACGTCCCCATTGGTAACGTGCATTGAGGGCTGTGAGCGAGGAATATCTCACCGGGTTGGGGCTGTCGTTGATATTGGTGTGAAGGGTATTGATGAATCCATCCTGCGCGAGCGATAATTCCAGACCTTTGACGGGCTGATAAAGCACGGCGGCGGACAGATAATATTCGTCCTGACGGTTGATGTCGGTCTGCTTTCCGTTTTCATACTTCACGTCTGTATCTTCGTATTTGTTCCAAGAATGGTTGAACTTGGCTTGCGCCTGCAAAGTCCATTTGGGGGAGAAGGTTTTCTTATAACGGGCTTGGGTGAAGAAATTCTCGTCCCACAAACGTTCTTCTGCCTTCGGGTTGTATAGAATGACAGCACCGGGCAGTCCGCGTTCGGAATAAAAATAATAGGCTTTCACATCCAGTGTACTTTCGTCATGGAAAGTATGAAACAGATTCGCCTCTCCCTGCCATGTATGAATATCCGAATTGTTTCTTTTCTCTTGAGTGATGTATTTTCCGTTTTCCAATGTGAAGGGATAATTACCGTCGGCACGCATAAAGGAAGCATCGACTGACAGACCGGTGTGTTCTCCCAGCTTCTGCCATCTGCGTATGGATGGGGCTATGTAGCCGAAGGCTCCTCCCCGGATTTGTATTTGTGACAGGGAGGATTTACCATTTTCGAAGACGGGTTTCTCCGTTTCAATGCTGAGTACTCCTGCCGAAGCATACAGACGGGCCGGTTGCAGCAGATTCTCATCTTGTCCGATTGCCAATGAAAGAGAGGATACATTGTCGAGGGAGAAACGCCCGATATCGATTTGTCCTGCCTGACTGTTGCTGACGACTACTCCATCATAGCTGACTGCTGTGTGTGCAGCTCCTAAATTGCGGACGGAAACGGTCTTCAGACCGCCTATGCCTCCATAATCGCGGACGTTGGTTCCGGCAAAACGCCTTACGGCATCTGCCATATTCTGTAACCCCAAGTTCTTTATATCTTCCTTGTTGATAAGTTGTACAGGGCTGCCGGTTGTTATTTTGGCAGGCGGACGTCTTGCTGTAACCGTAACTTCATCTATTTTATGCACTTTTCCGGTGATGGAATCTCCTTTCTTCTGTGCCTGTATTTCAAGCGGCAATAGGAGAAAGCTGCAAAGCAGACAAAGCCATAGCTTATAAGCCTGGTTATTTCCTTTCATTTAAAAAAAACATATTAATGAATAAATACCGCATTCTTACCGCTGCTCTTTCCTCGAAAGCGACGGTCGATGACTTTACGTTTTGCAGGTCTTCTGACTTACTCCTGTTTACTTGCCTTCCCACCTTATTATATATACAGGCAGTGGCGTGAGTGGATAAGTAAACCTATCCCCTTATAGGGGTAGATGGAGCTTACAGCAGCGGGACTGTTCAGGACTTGCACCTGATTCCCTTTTCATCCGCTTCCTCGCATCAGTCGGAGGTACGCGGAACAAAACATGGCAAAGATAGTTTGTTTGGATGAATAAGAAAAGGGAAATGATAAAAAATCCTTTTTTTAATTAGTTACAGATTTATTTTCTCCCAGCAAAAGTAGGCGTGTATAACGGTTCTTTTTTTAGTGACAAAACGACTTGATTCTATCCATGTTGAAGATAAAATAGAATAGTATTGAATAAAATAAAACTGATGCTTAACAACATTCAAATATTGATTTGCTTTATTCAATACAATCACTATATTTGTTAAATGGATAATCTTAAAATACGTAATAGATGAAACACTTGAATTTTATTTTAGCCGGTTTATTTTTCCTGTGCGGTATTTGTTGTCGGGCACAAGTGCTTCCTTTGGAAGAAAATGTGGTGCTGAACACCAAGGAAGGACAAATCAAAGGAAAACTGCTTTTGCCCGGTGGGGTGAAAACCTGTCCGGTGGTGCTTATTATAGCCGGCTCCGGACCTACGGATATGGATGGTAATTCAGCCATTGGCAATTTGAGGAATAATTCGTTGAAGTTTCTGGCGGAAGGCTTGGCGGCAAACGGCATCGCTTCCTTGCGCTTTGACAAGCGGGGGATAGGAACCAGTGCGTCGGCAGGTAAGGAGGAAGCGAAACTTCGTTTTGAAGATTATGTGAATGATGTGACGGGCTGGATTGATTACTTGGCGAAAGAGAAACGTTTTACGACAATCACGGTGGCAGGACATAGCGAAGGGGCACTGATTGGAATGCTGGCCTGTCAGAACCGGCCGAAGGTGAAAGGCTATATCTCGGTTGCCGGTGCGGGGCGTCCTGCCTACGAGATTATAGAGGCGCAAGTGGCTGCTCAACAGAATCCGGAAGCGGTGCGGAAGGAGGTGGCATCCATTAACGGGTCCTTGAAAAACGGCAAGGAAGTGAGTGACGTGCCGGCTTATCTGCAATCATTGTATCGGGCTTCTGTCCAGCCTTATTTGATTTCCTGGTTCAAGTATAATCCCCGGACGGTGATTGCTTCCGTCAAAGTGCCGGTCCTCATTGTTCAGGGTAAAAATGATATTCAGGTTTCGGTGGAGGATGCCGAACTTCTGAAAAAGGGTTGCCCGGCTGCCGAACTGCTTTTGATTGATAAGATGAACCATGTGCTGAAAGATTGTGAATCAAAGGCCGTACAGCAGCAGATGCTTACTTACGGGAATCCTTCTCTGCCGGTGAACAGTACTTTGATAGCTTCTGTCAGTACATTTGTGAAAAAACTGAAATGATATGGGAGAAATAAAGAAACGTTTGCCGTTGAAATGCCCTGCGTGTGATGCACCGTTGAGGGAGATTCATTTCGGTCCGGCACCCAATCCTGTCTGGTTGGTGTTATGCGGCAGAGCATCTGATGGTGTGGCTGTTGTGTCGTATGTTGATAAGCCATCTTTATGGATAAAATAAAAAAGAGGATGCCAAAAGTCTTGTTGAAGCTTTGACATCCTCTTCTATGTTATACTGATGCGTTATTTAATCTTTTCTCGAATCTTGCTAAGATAGGCACGCATCCCCGCAGCATCTTTCTTGTTGATGATATCTAACAGCTCATTTAATTCTGTACGGATACCTTCTACCTGTGCAGGGGTGCGGGGATTGAATAAAATTTCCTGCAACAGGTAGTCGTCTTCGTTCAATACTCCTTTGGCTATCTTCATGTGGCGTTTGAAAGTAGTACCGGGAGCGTCCTGATGCTTCATTACTGCCGCAAAAACGAAAGTGGAAACAAAAGGGATGGACAGCGAATAGGCCACTGTCTCATCGTGCTCTTCAAAGGTATATTCAAAGATGTTCAGACCAAGGTTTTGGTATAAGTCCTTGAAGAAGATTTTACCCAGATGGTCGCCTTCGCTGATGATGATGGCATTTTCGGTGCTCAGTTTGTCAAGGTTGGCAAATGTGGGACCGAACATGGGGTGGGTAGATACATAACGGAATCCGCATTGGTCATAAAACTCTTTCAGTCCGGTCTTTACCGAGGCAATATCGCTGATGATGCAATCCTTGGGGAGAGCGGGCAATACTTGGTGAAAAGCATCCAGCGTATATTTCACGGTTGCCGCATTGATAACCAGTTCGGGCTTGAATTCTTCAATTTCTTCGAGTGTGGTATATCGGTAGGTGTTGTAAACGAAACGAAGGCGTTTCGGGTCTACATCAAATACAGCGGTTTCGTGCTGGAAGCTCAATACATCGGTAAAGAAGGAGCCCATTTTACCGGCTCCTAAAATTAGAATTCTCATAATCTTTCTATGTTTATTTATTAATGTCCTAAATTTATAGTGTTACAAAAAAATCCCGCATCCATTTTAGGAGCGGGATCCAACGTATCTTTTTCAATTTCAGTATTTATTATCTGTTATTTCATACATACAAATTCCCACTCTACTTTCTTGCCGAAGTAAAAGTAATAATAAGAATAATATGTATAAGTAAACAAATTCATAAGCCTGATTTCTTTTTGTTCTAAATTTGAGGGCAAAAGTAATACTTTTATTTAAGGTGCAAATCAAAAAAAAGATTTTTTTGTATTTTCTTGATGAGAAATTCTCCATGTCTTATGATTTAGAAGAATCCTCATAGACTTTTCATTTGTTTAAATGTAATAATATTGCTCTCCTTTGCTTAAACATGGTTAAAGGTGAATGAACTGGTAACTGTCTTTCTTGTACTTAAAGCTTAAAATATATTTATTTGTCAGACAAATAAGATAAATTGAATTCGCTAACTTTAAATATCAGTCAGATGTATAATTTGAAACTTCATAATCAGGCTGTAACTTTAGTTGACCAGGTTGAGGACAGCTTGCTGAATTATTTTCGTGAGCATGATTTGCGTATAGGAGATTCTATTCCCAATGAGTTGGATTTGGCGGCTGCTCTAGGGGTGGCACGTAGTGTGTTACGTGAAGCTTTGAGCCGTTTAAAAATGATGGGGATGATAGAAACACGTACCCGGAAAGGGATGATTCTGACAGAACCTTCTATTTTAGGTGGAATGAAGCGGGTGGTTGACCCTCGTATTTTGAGCGAGGATTCATTATTTGATATACTTGGCTTTAGGATAGCTTTGGAAATAGGTATATGTAGTGATCTGTTTCGGAATATTACACCTGAAGATATTGTGGAATTAGAAGAAATAGTGCGTTTGGGTATTGTGTTTGAAAATAATGAGTATGCGCCTATAAGTGAATTTACTTTTCATGCTAAACTTTATGAGATTACCGGAAATAAGACTATCCGGGAATTTCAGGAGATCATTCATCCGGTGATGGTATTTGTAAAGGATAAATTCAAAAGGTTTCTTGAGCCTATCAATGTCGAAATGAAGAAAAACGGCGATTTGGTCACTCATGCCGACCTTTTGGAATATATAAAGAAGAATGATGAAGCGGGGTATCGTGACGCATTGGAACGTCATTTTGCGGTTTATAAGATTTTTATGTCGGAACGGGAAAAGTTGAAGGAATCCCATGATATGGATTCAGTCTAATTGATATGAAGGAGAGAAGAACAGCACTTTATGATAGAAGTTCTTTTAATCGGGATATAATGGAAATATATAAAGTCATGAAGTATCGTATTTATTTTTTTTTGATTGTATTTGTTTTTATGATTGGTGGTCTGTGGGCATCGCCTGTGAAAGTTATTGTAAGACAGCCTGTTTTACCTGTATTAACACTGAAAGAAGCGAATCCTGTACTGAGATTGGAGTTTGTCAAACAGGCTTCGGGTGATTGTGCTGTCCGGGAAATTGTTTGCTCTTTGAAAGGGAGTACAGACTTAACGGATATTGAACATATCAGGCTTTATGCTTCGGCTGCGGATGGAACATTGTCTGTTGAACATCCGTTAACGCTTCCCATGCAAGTTTCTGAAAAAGTTTCTTTCAAGGAACCTTTGGTCTTGAAAGACGATACGACCCTTGTCTGGGTGACGTTGAAATTGAAGGACCGGGTCAATCTTTCTCACCGTGTCCGATTGGCTTGCTCTTCGGTAAAAACAGTGAAGGGAAAAGGAGAAGTTTTGCTGGATGGCTCTTTGGTGGATTTGCGTCTTGGTGTGGCTGTACGTCAGTTTGGACAAGATGGAGTGAATACTTCCCGTATTCCGGGCATCGCTACTTCAAAGAACGGAACATTACTGGCTGTTTACGATGCACGTTATGATACCTCGCGCGACTTGCAAGGTAATATTGATATTGCTTTGAATCGTAGTTTTGACGGTGGTGAAACTTGGCAGCCTATGCAGGTTGTCCTGGATATGAAGACTTGGGGTGGCTTGCCTGAAAAATATAATGGAGTAAGTGATGCTTGCATTTTGGTGGATGAAAAGACTGGAGATATCTATGTGGCAGGACTGTGGATGCATGGTGTTTTAGATGGAAAAACGGGGAAATGGGTAGAAGGTATGACCCAGGATAGTACGCGTTGGATTCATCAATGGCATGCGAAAGGTTCTCAACCGGGACTGGAGGTGAAAGAAACATCTCAATTCTTAATTACTAAAAGTACCGATGAAGGACGGACATGGAGTGAACCGATAAATATTACCCGGAATACAAAGCGTCCGGAATGGTGGCTTTATGCACCGGCACCGGGGCATGGAATTACATTGAAAGACGGAACTTTGGTCTTTCCTACCCAAGGACGGGATAAGGATGGAATGCCTTTTTCGAATATAACCTGGAGTAGGGATGGAGGGAAAACGTGGACAGCCGGTAAGCCTGCCTATCATAATACGACAGAATGTATGGCTGTGCAGCTGCAAGATGGAAATATCATGCTTAATATGCGTGATAATCGGAATTATGGTAATAAGGAGATAAATGGACGTAGAATTTGTGTAACTGCTGATTTGGGTGAAACATGGGTAGAACATTCCACTTCCCGTAATGCATTGGTTGAACCTACTTGTATGGCAAGTATCCATAAACATCTTTATAGAAGAAACGGTATGGAGAAGTCTATTCTTTTATTTTGTAATCCTGAATCGTATAATAGTCGGGATCACATGACATTGAAGGTCAGTCTGGATGACGGAAAAACATGGCCGGAGGAAAGAAAAATTCTGCTTGATGAATATGGCGGTTTCGGATATTCTTGTATTACTTCTGTTGACGGGGAAACTATTGGGATATTGTATGAAAGCAGCCAGGCACAGATGGTTTTTCAGCAAGTAAAAATAAAAGAGTTAATCGGAGATTAAAGAATAAATAAACTTCTGTTTCTTATCTCCGGAAAAGGTGATATGGGATACTGCAAAAGTAA
Source organism: Phocaeicola sp. RTP21359st1_B8_RTP21360_211022 (assembly GCF_040911965.1). NCBI lineage: Bacteria > Pseudomonadati > Bacteroidota > Bacteroidia > Bacteroidales > Bacteroidaceae > Phocaeicola > Phocaeicola sp. RTP21359st1_B8_RTP21360_211022. The sequence continues at coordinate 18,961 of NZ_JBDFXP010000024.1, read as the reverse complement.
ATTTGCTTATCATTTTATCATTCTGAACAATAGTGAAGAATCTGTTAGCAGCATACTTTATGTATGTACATTCTTCGCAAAGTTCAGAATGATAAAAATGAAATGATAGCATTTCAGAGTCTTGATATACTCTTTTGTATTTATTTATTAATGATTTCCATTTGTTGCCTTACGCTTTCTTCGTGGATGGCTTCGAATACTTTTTTAATGAATTCTGAATCCATGCCGCACAATGAACCTTGTGCACCGCGCTTGTCCAGAATCTCATTGTAACGACCTGTCTGTAGAATGGTCATATCATGTTCTTTCTTGAATGTACCGATTTCACGGCAGACACGCATACGTTTTGCCAATACTTCGATAATCTCATTGTCGCAATCATCGATTTGGTTACGCAGTTCACCCAGGTTTTCAGTTGTTTGGGTTTCTTTGCGGATGACCAGCAGATTTAGGATGTAGTCCAGCACATCGGGAGTGACTTGTTGGGCGGCATCGCTCCATGCACAGTCGGGATTGCAGTGTGATTCTACGATTAAGCCGTCAAAACCTAAGTCCATCGCCTGCTGGCAGAGGGGAGCTACCAACTCGCGCTTGCCACCGATATGGCTGGGGTCACAGAAAATAGGCAGTTCGGGAATGCGGCGGCGCAATTCGATAGGGATATGCCATTGGGGTAGGTTACGGTAAATCTTTTTATCATAAGAAGAGAATCCGCGATGGATAGCACCCAGTTGCTTCAAACCTGCATTGTTGATGCGCTCGAAAGCTCCAATCCACAATTCAAGGTCAGGGTTGACAGGGTTTTTAATCAATATAGGAATATCCACACCTTTCAGTGCATCGGCAATTTCCTGCACGGCAAACGGATTGGCAGTGGTGCGTGCGCCAATCCAAAGCACATCAATACCTGCCTTTAAACATTCATAAACGTGTTTGGCAGTAGCTACTTCGGTGGCAACATACATACCGGTTTCCTGTTTCACACGTTTCAGCCATGCCAGGCCATCTACACCGATGCCTTCGAAACCTCCCGGTTTGGTACGCGGTTTCCAGATGCCGGCACGGAAAATCTTAATGCCTTTATTGGCCAGCATAGTGGCGGTATCCATTACTTGTTCTTCGGTTTCGGCACTACATGGGCCGGCGATAATCATCGGGCGTTTCTTTTCAATTCCCGGAAGTTCGATGGGTTTTAAATCTAATTCCATAATCTGATATTTTGTTTTGTTACATTATCTTTTTAATTCTTTCCAGTGCTTCTGCCAGCTTTTCTTCTTTGGCACAGAGGGAAATACGGATATAGCGTTTGCCGTTGCTGCCGAAGATAAAGCCCGGAGTAATGAACACACGTGCTTCGTGCAAAACTTTTTCGGTCAGTTCTTCTACATCATTGTAAGAGTCGGGAATGCGTCCCCAAAGGAACATACCTACCTGATTGGGATCAAAGCTACAACCGAGTACTTTCATAATCTCTTCTGCCAGTTGGCGGCGACGGCTATATACATTGACGTTCGCTTCTTCGTGCCATTCCACACTGTTGTTGTAAGCTTGTGCGGCGGCCAGTTGCATGGGGCGGAAAGTTCCTGAGTCAATATTACTCTTTATTTTCAATATCCATTGTATAAACTGCGCATTGGTGGCGAGCATTCCCACACGCCAGCCGGGCATGTTGTGGCTCTTGCTCATAGAGTTGAACTCGATGCAGCATTCTTTGGCTCCGGGCACATTAAGAATACTCAGTGGTTTCTTGTTCAGGATAAAGCTGTATGGGTTGTCGTTTACAATCACAATATTATGGCGGCGTGCAAAGTTTACCAGCTTTTCATACAGTTCCATCGTGGCGTTCGCTCCGGTCGGCATATTGGGATAGTTGGTCCACATAATCTTGATGCGGCTCAAGTCCATCTTCTCCAGTTCATCAAAATCGGGTTGCCAATGGTTGTCTTCGCGCAGGTTGTAGTTCACAATCTCACTGCCCAATATTTTATTTAAAGAGGTGTAGGTAGGATACCCCGGATTGGGAACCAATACCTGATCACCCGGATTGACCAATGCCAGCGTCACATGCAGGATACCTTCTTTGGAACCGATGAGCGGCTGGATTTCGGTTGCCGGATCAAGCTCTACATGATACCAACGCTTGTACCAGTCGGCCATGGCTTTGCGTAATTCAGGAATGCCGACAGTAGGTTGGTATCCGTGCGCATCAGGACGCTTTGCCTGTTCGCACAACACATTGACGGTTTCTTCCGAAGGAGGCATGTCAGGGCTTCCGATACCCAAACTGATTACATTCTTACCTTCGGCATTCATTTGTGCCACTTCTTTCAGTTTACGGCTGAAGTAGTATTCGCTAACATTCGCCAGACGGTCTGCCGGCTGAATATTATATGGTTGATGTTCCTTCTGCATATTCTCCTAATATTTTAAGTTCTTTTGTCAATGGTGAAACGGCGTCGATAGACTGCTTGTATCTTAAATAATCATTGAAAATTACGTCTACATAGAACAGATATTCCCATTCGCGGCCTATAATCGGTAATGATTGAATCTTGGTCAGATTTATTTTATAGAAAGAAAAGATAGAGAGCACTTGAGACAGGCTTCCTTCGTTGTGGGGGAGGGAGAAGACGATGTTGGCCTTGTTTACTTTCGAACGTTCACGTAAGTCATCGGCTTTCCATGGGTCGGCCACTACAAGGAAACGCGTGAAGTTGTGTTTGTTTGTTTCGATGCCTTCTTCCAATACTTTCATTCCGTACAAATCGGCGGCGTATCTGGAGCAGATAGCGGCGTGTCCTTTCAGATTTTCCCGTTTGATGGCTTCCGCACTTCCTGCCGTATCTTCCGTTTCTACTATTTTCAGTTTGGGATGTTGTATCAGGAATTCACGGCATTGTGCCAAGGCAACGGGGTGGGAGTTGACTTCTGTCAGTGTTTCCCAATTGTCGTCCGGCAAGCACATGAAGCTGTGTTTGATGCGTAGTTTGTGTTCGCCGACAATGGTCATGCCGCTTTCGCGCAGTAACTCATAGTTGTGCAGCAAACTGCCTGCAATGGTGTTCTCGATAGCGAGCATACCAATTACATTGCTATCCTGCTTTATGTTCGCAAAGACTTCTTCGAACGTGGAACAGCAGATTAGTTCGATCTCTTCTCCGGGGAAGAACTTGTGGGCGGCAATGTCGTGATACGAGCCCGGTACACCTTGTATTGCTATCTTTTTCATTCGTATATATATTATAAAAAAATCCCGCTTCTGCCGGAAGCGGGATTTCGTTGTTATTATCGCATTGTTTTAATCATTGTTTAACGTACACATACAAACTCCCGCTTCACTTTGTTGCTAAAGTAAAAGTAATAAAAGAAGAAAAAGTATGTATTGTATAATGCTTTCATTTTGTTCTTATTGTTATTGAATACGCTGCAAAAGTAATATATTTCTAGTAAAAACAAATAAATAAGAAGCTTTTTTTCAATTTTTTTTTAGGCAGTGCCTGTTTGGCTCCTGCTTTCCATAATTCCCGGCATCTGTTGTAAAGCCCAATCTACTAATCCTTCTATATGTGGTATTAAGCTTTTCCCTCTTTCTGTCAGTTCATATTCTACTCGCGGCGGAACTTCGGCATACACCTTCCGGCTCACTAGTCCGTCAGTTTCCAGTGTGCGCAGAGTTACAGTCAGCATACGTTGTGAGATATCGGCTATTGTTTTATGAATGTCGCAGAATCGCATGGTTCCGTTAGCATTTAATGTGATAAGAACCAGCATAGACCATTTATCACCAAGCCTGCACAATACATTCCGTATAGGGCAATTATTATCCGGATGAAAATTTTTCATTTTTTAATATTCTCTATTTGCTTGCCGTTCAACAATGGTTACCTCTATGTAAGTTCCTTATCTACAGGTGCCTTCTTGTTTTTGGGAAAAAGGATACTTACATTTGCGTCACAAAAGTAATAAACTTACTCAAGGTAACTATTGTTTTACTAGATAAATTTATTGTTTCACTTATAATAAGTTAAGATTATGGCAAAGAAAGTAGCTGTTTTAGCGGTAAATCCGGTGAACGGATTCGGTTTGTTCCAGTATTTGGAAGCGTTTTTTGAAAATGGTATATCCTATAAGGTGTATGCAGTGGCGGAAACAAAGGAAATTAAAACAAACTCGGGCATTGAATTGGTGGCCGATGATGTGATTGCAAATCTTATAGGGCATGAAGATGATTTTGATGCTTTGGTTTTTGCCTGTGGGGATGCGGTTCCCGTATTTGCTCAAAATGCGGATAAGTCTTATAATGTGGACTTGATGTCGGTCTTGAAGGCATTTGCCGGGAAGGGAAAGATCCTGATAGGTCATTGTGCTGCAGGTCTGTTGTTTGATTTTGCTGGAATTACAGAGGGAAAGAGATTAGCTGTGCATCCTTTGGCAAAACCGGCTGTAAGTAAAGGGATGGCTACTGATGAGAGATCGGTTGTTGATGGTAATTTTTATACAGCACAAAGTGAAAATTTTGTTTGGACAATGATGCCTCAGGTAATTGAAGCCTTGAAAAAATAAGGGAATATTAATGTCGCCCAATGTAGAAATTTCCTATATTTGGGCGACAATTCCTAAAAATAGAAACAATGAAATACAATTTTGATAAAGTGATAGATCGCAGCGGTACGTCTGCTGAGAAAGTAGAAGGGCTGAAGCATATTTGGGGACGTACGGATTTGATTCCTTTATGGGTGGCTGATATGGATTTTGCCACAGCTCCTTTTGTAACAGATGCTATTCGTAAACGTTGCGAAAATGAAGTTTTAGGGTATACCGGCAAACCAGATAGCTATTATAATGCGATTATAAACTGGGTAAAACAGCGTTATGATTTGATCGTGACCAAGGAAGTGATAAATTTTGTTCCCGGCATTGTACCGGGCATCGGTATGGCTATGAATTGTTTTACTCAGAAAGGGGATAAGGTAATGATTCAACCTCCTGTTTATCATCCTTTTGCATGGGTTACTACTCGTAATGAGCGTACTTTGGTCATAAATCCGTTGAAATGGGAGAACGGGATGTACCGTATGGATTTGGATGCTTTTCGTGAACAAATTAAAGGTTGTAAGCTCTTTATTTTATGTAATCCTCATAATCCGGGTGGCGTTGTGTGGACTGAAGCAGAGTTACGAGCGATAGCTGATATCTGTTATGATGAGAAAGTATTGGTCTTCTCGGATGAAATTCATGCGGATTTGACTTTACCTCCTCATACGCATCGTCCTTTTGCTACTGTCAGTGAAAAGGCTCGAATGAACTCTGTTACTTTTATGTCTCCTAGCAAGGCTTTTAATATGCCGGGACTATCTGCCTCACATGCTCTTATTTTTAATGAAGATTTGCGTAAACGCTTCCGTATCTATATGGATGCCGGTGAGTTGGATATGGGACATGTCTTTGCTTTTCTTTCTGTTGAGGCTGCTTATAGTCATGGTACGGAATGGCTTGACCAATGTTTGGCGTATATACAAGGAAATATAGATTTTGTCGACGAATTTTTGAAAAAACATGCACCTAAAATCAAGGCCATTCGTCCGGAGGCTTCTTATTTAGTTTGGTTGGATTGCCGTGAACTGGAGTTGAGCCAGAAAGATTTGAATGAATTCTTTGTAGATAAAGCGCATTTGGCATTGAATGACGGGGAAATGTTTGGTAAGGAAGGCATTGGCTTTATGCGTTTAAACGTGGCAAGTCCGCGTTGTATCATTGAAAAGGCGATGAAACAACTGGCGGATGCTTATCAACTATATATAAAGTGATTATTTTAAGTATTGCGTCTTGAAGATATTCACGCATAAAATGAAGATGGATAACAATAACGGTCCGAATATGACACCCATGAATCCGAATAAGGAAAGTCCGATGACCACTCCAAAAATGGTGATGAGTGGATGGGTGTCTGCCATCTTCTTTTGCAGAATAAAACGAATTAGATTGTCAATGTTTGTTACAATTAATCCACAATAAAGAAGTAGTCCGGCGGCATGTGTCCAATCTCCTGAAAGAGCAAGATAGGCAGCTAGAGGGAACCATACCAATGCTGTTCCTACAATAGGAATGACGGTGGCAAAGCAGGTCAGGAAGCCAAACAATAGCGCGCTGGGTACATCAAACAAATAGTAGCCTAATGTAGCTATTCCTCCTTGAATGACTGCCAGTAAGGGAATACCTATTGCATTACTTCTGACAATCATATTAATTTCTTTCAGTACATTTTTTTTGTTTGTATCGCTGAAAGGAAGTAACTCATAGATGTATTTTTCCATTTGAATTCCGCCAATCAGCATGAAGTAGAGAATAAAGACCAATACGAAAGCATTAACGGCAAAGCTACTGATACTTCCCATCAGAAACTGTCCGATGGCAGGAAGAATGGAGGCTATGGATGAAATGTTTTCTGTGCTTAGTAAGTCATATCCCGTCTTGGTATGAAGCCAATCGGCAAGATTGGTTACCGTATGGATAAAACCTGTCGTATCTACGTTTACCGTCTGTAATTTATTGATCAGTAACCATACAGCCAATGATAAAGGTACAAGAAAGCACATGATGGCTTCTATCAAGAGTAAAATGGCTGTAATACTTTTTTTGAAATGTTTTTCTTGGGTAAGATAAAACATTTGTTTTCTTACCATGATGTAAATGGTGCATGCTCCTAAAATACCTCCCATGAAAGGAGACATTTTTATAAATAAAATAAGTCCTAATCCCAGTATAATGGTGATAAGGGAATATTTCCAATACTGTTCTTTTACGCTCATGTGTTTTTTGCTTATTTTGTATATAAATAAACAATAAAACGAATTGAAATGTTCCGCTTTTAAAACGGAACATTCTTAGTCATGTTTTCATAATTATGGTATTGACCGCTAATATTCATTTCATTTTCAGGAGCCAGTTCTATTGCTTTCTTCATATCTTCCACAGATCCGTCTTTGTCTCCTTTAAGTAATTTGATACGTCCTCGTTCATGATATGCTTTGGCAAAGTTGGGATTGATTTCAATGGCTTCATCATATACAGCCAATGCTTTGTCAAAATCTTTGTTTACCAGATATAGTTCTCCTGACAGGATATAGGCCTTTTCATTGAACGGATTGAGTGACAATACTTGATTAAAACATTCTTGTGCTTGTTCCGGTTCATTGGTGGCGGCTAGAATTTCTCCTTTCAAAAGCAAGGCTTGTTCGTCGTCGGGATTGAGGCTGAGCAACTTTTGTATATCTTCGGCAGCATCTTTTGCTTGTTTCATTTTCCAAAGTACTTCAGCGCGTAGCTGGTATGCTTCGGTATAATCTTCTTTTAATACGATAGCTTTAGTCAGCATAGCGATGGCGGTGATATCATCTTTCATGCCGATAGCTGCTTTTGCTGTCAAATAGAAAGATAGGGGGTTCTTATTATCTAAAACCAAAGCTTTTTGGCAGGCATCCTTCATATTTTCGTAATCTTCCTGCATATAGCAGATGCCAGCTAGTGAAAGGAAGGTGTTTACTTGTTCAGGATCTTTTGTAGCCATGCGGTCTAGTGTGATACGGGCATCATCTAGTCGGTTTGCCTGTGTATAAGCAGTGGCTAGCAGGCTGAGTGTTTCCAATTCATCGTTGATGGCAACTGCTTCTTCAAAACATTTAATGGCATAAGGTAGTTTACCCATACGTTGGGCGCGGATGCCGTCGTATTTTAAAATCTCGAAGTTCTTTTTATCATTTTTCTCTTTTTCGGTTTCGGGGGTGTTGTTTCCGCCGAATAAGGATTTAAATAAGCCCATAATTTATAGTTGTTTTATTTGTCTATTGTTATAATAAATCGTCTGAGGTAAATTTCTTGTTCCTGATGCTGCATGTTGGTAAAACGTACTGCCTTTATTGGTTTCTGTTGTAAACTGGCAGTCAGTCGGTTGTTTTCTTGTGTAAAGTGTACTTTACTCCAGTCTTTTCCATTTGCAGATATCTCAAGACTTCCCCAAGTTTCGATTTCCGGTTTCCCGAAATCTATCTCTATATTTTCTCCGGGATAAACTTGATCCAGTTCGATAGTCAATGAACCATTACCGGGCCATCTGATAACTTCCAGCGCCGGAGAAATCTGAATGCGGTTTATCTTTACCTGTAAAGGTAAGTTCTTTATCTGACTGATATCGCTTATTAGTTTATGCGGCATATAGTCGGTTTCAGCATTCAGCAGTGTGCTATATTTTTGGTTATAGCATTGCGTGACGGTGGCGAAAGTTTGATCAATCAATGGCTTGATTACTCTTCCTGCTGTCTTTATACCCGGCTGGTAAGGGTTTTGGTTGTATGTCTGGTCAATTTGAAACATTTGTTGTTGCAAGGCTTTCACGTGTTTGTATTTACGCATAAATAAAGATTGGTCATTTTTGTCGTATGCTTTGACCATTGCCAGTACTTCATTTCCGGTTTCACCCAATAGTTTGAACTGATAAAGCCAAGGCATGATTTCTACTATAATCGGATTTTTATCAGCATGGGCGACTAAAATATCACTTGATTCAACCATCTGGCTGAAGGTTTCTTGTAGAATAGAGAAGTCTTTTTCAGTGTAAGTTTTATTTTTTATGTAACTTTCAGTAAAGCTCTGCGCTGTGGGTTGGAGATTTACAGATTCCTCTCGGCGATATTTATGTCCGTTGGGGCCCAAGTCCGAATTATGGGCGGCAAAGAATTCCAGTTCAGTGGCAGCATCGGGCAAAATGTTCATAATAGCGTCTTTCCAAGTTTTTTCACTGTTATATTTTGTTGGATTCCAAGCGTATGAGGCTACACTATAAATGGCTATTTTAGAAGCCTCGGCATGTTCCATCGGATTAGTTACAAAGCCAGACATCTGATTGGCTATTTGAGTATCGTTTCCATATACTGGTCCCATGAGCAGATGATCTCTAACGTAATCGGAAACAGGAAAGTTCCACCATATATATGCCGGACGTTTAATCCGTTCGTTTATCCATTGAATACCATCTTGGGTAATATCGGAAATAACCCGGTCTCCTGTCCACATAATTTGTATGGATGGATTCAGTTTGTCTCCTAAAGTAGTAAGATATCCTTTAGCAGGGTCGGACCAACTTTTATTGTATTCTGTAGGACACATGATAAGGGGAGTTACATCCGGTTTTACTTTTACAAAATGTTCATCTATGTAATTCAGCAGTTCTGCTTGTTTCACAGGGTTGGTACCTTCTCCTGAAATATCATCAAAGAAGACGGCAAAAGAACGGACACCGAGATGATACATCTTTTCAAATTTTGCCAATAATAATTCACGGTCTTCTTTATTCCATTTGATGTCTTGTCCCGGATGGATAGCCCAAACAAAATCGACTTCGTTTTCTTGAGCTACTTTTACTAATTCCTGTAATTGTTTTGCTTCTTTTTCGGGGTAAGGCAGACGCCAGTTGGGAGAACTATGGTAAGGGTCATCTTTAGGGCCGTATATATAGGTGTTCATTTTGTTTTCACCATAAAATTGAAGTTGGCGAAGACGGGCATTATGGCTCCAGGGGGTCCCGTAAAATCCTTCTACGACACCACGGTAGCGTATGGCCGGATAGTCTTGTATCTCTATTACCGGTAATTGGTTATCTTTGAGCAATTGTTTTAAGGTTTGCAAGGCATAGTAGGTTCCACGTTCATCGTTTCCTGCCAGAATTATTTCCTTATTATTGATGGATAGATAATAACCTTCCTTTTGGTTGGGGATCTGACGAGTAAACTTGCGGATGGACTTGTCTCCTTTTTCTCCTATATAAATGCGCAAACCGGTATTGGCCGGGTGTTTTCCACCTAATAAATCTTTTAATTCTTGTACGGCATATGGATTGGCTTCAGTTTCTCCCAAGAGTTGGTAAGTTTCAGGTAAATTGATTTGTCCGTCTTGTTTGGAAACTTGTTGAGGGATGGGCTGTACTTCTATGTTTTGGGCAAAGATAGTACAACCGGTAAAAAGACAAATGATTGCCAAATGCATTTTTTTCATGTTCTGTTGGGGTAAAAGGTTAATAAATCAATGGCAAAGATACGATTTATACAGAAAGAATTCCATCTTTTAATTGTATTATTTCTTCGGAAAGTAGGTAGGAGAGTACCTTTTCCGCTTTTTCACGATTGCTATTCAATTGGTTCAGTAGTTCTGAAGCAGGCATGGCACCTGCCTGCAATAGCTGTTTGATTTGTTGTTCCAATTCTTGAAATTCTCCCTGTTTTATTCCTGAATGATGGTTGTTAAGACATACATCACATTGTCCGCAGTTGTGCTCGTTCTTTTCTCCGAAATATCTGAGTAGCATTCGGCTACGACATTTATCATCGGCTGTGGCATATTCTATCATAGCCTTGATTCGGGTGGTATAGCTTTTTTTCCGGTCTTCGTATATTTCCCGAGTTAGGGCAAGGCGATTCTTTTCTTGCCGTTCACGGGTATATATAATATAAGGTGTCTTTTTCCGTGGAATGTAATGTATGATATGTCTACGAGTCAGCGCCAGTAGAATTTCATAGATTCGTTGGCGGGTTAATCCGGAGCGGATTACTAAGGAATCTTCGTTAATATAGGCATAATCAGTAAATAGTCCTGTATAAGAACGCAAGATGATGTTTATCAGTTTCTCTGTATCTGTATCATTCTCGTGTAGTTTATAGAGTTCGTCGCGTTTCATCGTGAAAAGAATACGTGAAGCATTATCTTGCTCGTCTGTATATTCTAAATATCCGGCACGGGTCAGAATCTTTAAAGCGCTGTCGGCTTGTACGGGGAAATGTTTGAAGTTACGACAGAATTCATCCAAGTTAAAAGCAAAGGTGCAACCCATACCGTCTCCCATGGCCATTTGAAAATAGTAGTTGATATCTTCGTACACTTTTCGGATATAATCCTTGTCGGGAAATGTATCACTGATACGTTTGTTGAGGGTGGTTTTATCACTTTGGGCGTATAGCAGGACAGCATATGCTTTCTGCCCGTCGCGCCCTGCTCGTCCGGCTTCTTGAAAATAGGCTTCAGGAGAATCAGGCATATCTATGTGGATAACGATACGTACATCTGGTTTGTCGATACCCATTCCGAAGGCGTTGGTTGCTACCATAGTACGGCTTTCTCCGGTGAGCCAGCTTTTTTGACGTTGATCTTTTACATCATTATTCAAACCGGCATGATAGAAAGTGGCAGTTATGCCGTTATTGACCAGTAGTTCGGCAATTTCACGTGTACGTTTCCGGTTGCGGGTATAGACAATGGCGCAGCCGGGCACACTATTTAAAATATGTAATAGCTCTTCCTGTTTATTTTCTGTAGGACGTACAATGTAAGCCAAGTTTTTTCTTTCGAAACTCATTCGGAAAACCTGACTGTCTTTTTTAAAGTTTAGCTTTGTTTGAATATCTGTTACTACTTCCGGAGTGGCAGTTGCTGTCAGTGCCAATACAGGTATGTCGGGAAGGAGTTCGCGAATTTCTGCAATTTTCAGATAAGCAGGGCGGAAATCATATCCCCATTGAGAGATACAGTGTGACTCATCTACCGTGATCATGCTTACCTTCATGTTCCGTAGTTTGCTACGGAATATTTCAGTATCCAGCCTTTCCGGAGAAATATAAAGGAATTTATAGTCGCCGAAGATACAGTTTTCCAATGCAACAATGATCTCTTCGCGTGTCATGCCTGAATAAACTGCCAAAGCTTTGATACCTCGGTCGCGTAAATTGCGTACTTGGTCCTTCATCAGGGCAATAAGAGGTGTAATAACCAAACATAATCCGGGTTGTGCTAAAGCTGGTACTTGGAAGGTAATGGATTTGCCGCCACCGGTAGGCATCAATCCTAGCGTGTCGTGACCGTTGCCTATACTTTCAATGATTTCTTTCTGTATGCCCCGAAAGTCATCATATCCCCAATATTGTTTTAGAATTTCTTTATAGGTCATTGGAAGGGAAATAAGAAAATTATGTCAAAACTCCAATGACTTATCATCTTATTATTCTGATAAGTGTCTGATAACGTCATTAAAGTTTTGACATATTTCAAAGATAAATCTTTATCATTATTCCTCACTGGGTTTTATATCTTCTATTTGCAATTGTACTTCACCACGTTTGTGCGTATTCTCTTCAATGGTATAACAAATATCAAAAGAACGTTTGGTCTTGATATAGCGTGCTTGTGAACTTTGTCCGAAAGCGATGCCATTCATCACATTGTTTGATTTATTGTCTACCAATTCCAACTTGATGTGTTCTTGATCACGCCCTACTACTTTGCTGGTTCCATAATCATATACATTATGTGTACAAAAGATTGGTTTGTGGTTGTCCGGTCCGAAGGGATTGAACTTTTTCAGGTCGGCATGGAACTTCGGAGTGATATCCCGGAAGTCAATTTCTGCATCAATATCAATTACAGCACTGGTCTGTTCCGGCAAAATATGTTCTGTGACATAGGTTTCAAAACGACGGGTGAATTCTTCCACATTTTCCACTTTCATGGATAGTCCTGCAGCATAAGTGTGTCCTCCAAAGTTTTCCAACAAGTCACGACAATGTTCGATAGCTTTGTAGACATCGAAACCTGATACGGAACGGGCGGAACCAGTTGCCAGATTATCTGTACGGGTTAATACAACTGCCGGGCGGTAATAAATCTCTGTAAGGCGTGAGGCTACGATACCGATAACACCTTTATGCCACGCTTCATTATAGATGACAATGGAACGCCGGTCTGCTAGTCCTTCCAAGTGGTCTACAATTTGATTGGCCTCTTCGGTCATGGTCTTATCCAGATCTTTACGGGTTTCATTGTATTGGTTGATTTGGTTGGCTTTCTCCAATGCTGCCGAGAAGTCCTTTTCTATGAGCAGTTCCACCGCCTCTTTTCCGTTCTGTATACGTCCGGATGCGTTGATGCGCGGACCTATCTTGAATACGATATCACCTACGGTAATTTCTTTTTCTGATAATCCGCATACATCGATAATAGCTTTCAGACCTACACTGGGATTGGAATTCAACTGTTTTAAGCCGTGGTGTGTCAGCACTCGGTTTTCTCCCATGATAGGTACGATGTCTGATGCTACACTGACAGCAACCAAATCTAATAAAGGAGTTAGTTGATGAAATTCAATGCCATTATTCAAAGCGAAAGCCTGCATGAACTTGAAGCCTACACCACATCCCGAAAGATGATCGTAAGGATATGTATTGTCAGCCCGTTTGGCATTCAGAATAGCTACGGCTGGTGGCAATATATCATCAGGCACATGGTGGTCACAGATGATGAAATCGATACCTTTTTCTTTTGCATAAGCAATTTCCTCTACGGCTTTAATACCGCAATCTAACACAATAATGAGTTTTACACCTGTTTCACAGGCATAATCCACTCCTTTTACTGATACTCCGTAGCCCTCATTATATCGGTCGGGAATATAGTAGTCAATGTTCGAATAGAACTGCTGGAGAAATTTGTATACCAATGCTACAGCTGTTGTACCGTCTACATCATAATCTCCATAAACCATGATACGTTCTTTCCTGCCCATAGCTTGATTAAGCCGTTCTACAGCAATGCTCATATCCTTCATCAGGAATGGGTCGTGTAGCTCGTTAAGCTGGGGGCGGAAAAATCTTTTAGCCTCTGCTGCTGAGGTTATACCTCTTTCCAGCAACAACTTACAAAGAATCGGGCTGATCCCTGTTTCTTTGGCTAATGCTTTAGCTGCTTCTGTCTGTTCTTGGCTTGGAGGTTGATAATTCCATTTGTGATTCATTTTATATATTGTTTTTTCTTTTTTCTGCTCTCGGAGACGGGATAATACCATTTTCTGGTTATACTTACCCAATCAATCCGTAAAGTTAGGAAAAAACAAATAAAAAAACCGCTAATTCCATATATATTTTATGGAATTAGCGGTAAAGTATTGTATAGTAGCGGATTATTTGATACCTAATTTTTTAGCAATTTCTTTAGGCAGTGCATTTTTATTGACTACGATATTCATGGTTTTGTAACGGACGAATGCTTTAGAGGCATACCATAAGCCATCGTATTTTCCGGCTTTTCCCCAAGAATTCTTTACCATATAATAGTCGTTTCCTTCTTGATCCTTAGCTATACCGTAAATCAACATACCATGATCATCGGTTGTTTCCCAATTGTCATAAGCTTCCTGGCGTTCTTCTTGTGTACACCATTTCTGAGGTTGTGGTTTGGTGTTCAGTTTCTTTTCTTCCGGTTTCATTTTCAACCAATGAGCCATGTCTGATCCACTTAGTTCTTGTACTTTTTCCGTATCGGGCATAACAGCTACGCCGTCACGTGTAAAGCCTTGTTCACTGACATCAGATCCCCATGCGATTGGATAGCCGTTATTAATGGCATTATCAAAAACCTGCATGAATTCATCAATGGGAAGGTTGTATGATTGCCCCCAACGCCAGTTGTCTTGAATTTCAAGAACAAATGGTTCGTAGAACGGATGGTGGGTGTACGAGGTCAATGAAATGTAATCATTTGGATTCAATCCTGTTGATTCGAAGAATGAATGGGGAGTGTATTCTTTTCCTTTATAAGTGAATTTTTCAGGGCATTTACCTAAATAGATATCATGAATAGCGGCAATGGCCTTTTTCCATAATGGATTATGGTTCTTATCTGTCTGGAGTTTGCGTAATTTTCCTTTGGCTATTGCTGCTACTACAGCATCCGATACGGCTGTAAGTTCTGTATGGTTACTTAATGTATCACCATACATGACTCCCGGACGCATAACTTCTTCGGGTACCAGACCAAATTTTTTCATTCCATAGATAACGTCATAGAATGATCCTCCTTGGGAAAAAGATACATCTCCGTGAGTACGTACGGCGGCATCGGCTCGATCCAAATAAGTTTGGTGTACGATGTACATTTCAGAAAAGTCGTATTCTCCTTTTCCCATACGAAGTAATTCTGATTCTAGAAAAGCCATACTGGAATAGCACCAGCAAGTACCGGCACGGCTTTGGTTCTTGACAGAAGTAATAGGCAGTTCTTTTACTGTAGTGAATACAAACCCTTCTTCCTTTGGCTCTTCTTTTTGTGCATCTTGTGCAAAGAGGCTTATACTGCATAAACCTAATGCTGCTAATAATGTAAATCTTTTCATTTTAGAAATAATAGTTTTGTTTGTTATGTTACTCATTCATGATAGTTTCTACTTCTTCGATAGTGATAGGGATGCGTTTCTCGCCAGTGAAACGGGAGCCTTCCGAAGTAATCAGAATATCGTCTTCCAGGCGGATGCCTCCAAAATCTTTGAATTTTTCAATGGCATCAAAGTTCAGGAAGTCTGTATGCATTTTCTCAGCTTTCCATTTGTCAATCAATGCTGGAATAAAATAGCAGCCCGGTTCATCGGTAATCACAAAGCCTTCCTGTAAGCGACGTCCCATGCGCAGGGAGGCTAGCCCGAACTGGGAAGAAGGACGGATTTCATCGTCATATCCTACGTAAATTTGTCCCAGGTCTTCCATGTCATGTACATCCAATCCCATCATATGACCTAATCCATGGGGCAGGAATAAAGCGTGTGCACCAGCGGCAACAGCTTCTTCCACATTGCCCTTCATGAGCCCCAGGTCTTTTAATCCTTGAACCAGCACTTTGCAGACTTCTAAGTGTACAGACATATAGGTTATACCTGGACGAGTAATTTCCAATGCTTTATCATGGCAAGCCAATACAATATTATACACATCTTTTTGCCGTCCTTCAAATTTGCCTCCCACAGGTACGGTACGGGTATGGTCAGAACAATAATTTGTCACTCTTTCAGCTCCGGCATCTGTCAGCATCATGCGTCCTGGTTCTAATATATGGCTATGGTCATGATTATGTAATGTTTCCCCATGTTGGGTCAGGATAGTGGCAAATGAAGTCATGCTTCCATAAGAAGCGGCGATGCCATCCAGTACTCCGGCGATATATTGTTCCTTTATTCCAGGTTTACATAGACGCATAGCGGCTGTGTGCATTTCATAACCGATATTACATGCCAAATCGATTTCTGCTATTTCGCAAGCTTCTTTTACAGAACGTAAATCAACTACAGCTTTTATCAATTCTACAGAAGCGTATTTCTTTACTATAGCGGCACGGATACCGGTTAAGTCTTCCAAGAGCATCATATTATCGAATCGGTAGGGAGGAAGGAAATGTACTTTTCTACCTTGCGCGATAGCTTTTCCTACCACCTCTTTTAGCTGGGGAAAGGGAAAACTTTTCTGAATACCTACTTGTGCAGCCAACTCTTTCACACTGGGTTGGGGCCCCATCCAGATAATGTCGTCCATATCTACATCATTTCCGAAGAAATAATCCTCTCCTGCTTCTATATCTATTACACCTGCATATCCGGGGTGAGAATGGCCGAAGAAGTAGAGGAATGAACTGTCCTGACGGAATTTATATGTGTTATCCGGATAGTTTGCCGGAGCTTCATTATTACCTAGTATAAGGATAATACCGTTTTGCACTTTGTTTCTAAGTGCCTGACGGCGTCTTTGATAAGTTGCGGAATCAAACATGGCTAACTTTATTTTAATTGAAAATTTATTGAACTGTGTTGCAAATGTAATAATTATAATCTTAAAAGTACTATTTGCTTATTTGATTTTTTAATCGATTTCGGCTTTATTTTTATCATTTGTCAATCTTGCTTTTCTAATTTCACAGGTTTCTCTTATTTTTCCTTGATAAGTTGCCATTCAGTAATTTATACTGCTAGGAGAATTTGATTGATATTTATGATGGAATGCAATTATTTAATAAATATAAAAGATACGGCTAAATACTTTGAAAAGGTTAACTTTGCAGTGAACTCTTTCAAGGATAGATTTGTTCCTCAACATTGATTATGAAAATAGATGATAAAACAGGGCTGGTACTGGAAGGCGGAGGTATGCGCGGAGTTTTTACCTGCGGGGTATTAGACTATATGATGGATAAGAAGGTTTGGTTTCCGTATGGGGTAGGAGTTTCTGCCGGAGCGTGCAATGGTCTTTCATATATGTCTCGCCAGCGTGGTAGAGCTAAGTTTAGTAATATTGATTTATTGGAGAAATATCATTATATCGGCATAAAGCATTTATGGCGTAAGCACAGTATTCTTGATCAGGAATTGCTTTATGAACATTTTCCTAAGGAAATTCTTCCTTATGATTATAAAACATATGCTGAAAATCCTGCTCGTTTTGAAATGGTGACTACTAATTGCATTACAGGTAGGGCGTGTTATTTGGAAGAGAAACATGATCCTCGACGTATTATTGCCATAGCTAAGGCGTCCAGCAGTCTTCCTTATGTTTGTCCTATAGCTTATGTAGATGGTGAGCCGATGCTGGATGGGGGAATTGTGGATTCTATTCCTGTGTTGCGTGCTATTGAACAAGGATTTGATAAAAATGTAGTGGTACTTACCCGTAATCGGGGATATCGCAAAAAAGGAAAGGATATGAAAATTCCTCATTTTATCTATAAAAAATACCCTCGTTTGCGCGTGGTTTTAAGTAAACGTTGTCGTATTTACAACGAACAGCTTGATTTGGTAGAGCAATTGGAAGACAAGGGCAGGATTGTGGTAATTCGTCCTGAAAAGCCGATGGAAGTGGACCGTATTGAAACAGATATAAAGAAACTGACCGATTTATATGAGGAAGGGTATGCCTGTGCAAAAAAAATGTTCGAAGAAAAACGAATACTTCAAAAATAAACTTTTGGCCAAAAGAATGTTTTTTATACATGGGGATATTGGAGGAATGGGGAATCATTCTTGTTATATGGGGTAGATGAGGTTCTACCGCATATAACAAGAATGAATGCTCTTTCCTTTTGGAAAGAAAGATAATATATTAATAATATAAATGTGACGGTACAGTTAATACTTGCTCGGTATAAACTTGCTCGACGGTCGGATAATCTATAGTGAATGTCTTTTTTAAATCCTCAAAAAAAGCCATGAGGACTATGGGGGAAGTCCTGGAAGAAGGTATATATTCAGAGATTATAAATGTTCTTTTGGGTTGTTCTGGAAGAGTTAGATCAAATGAGATGATATGTCTTGTACCCCATTGCTCATTTTCTATTTCATTGGATTTTCTTTCAAAACTACCTTCTATAGCCTTGTCTCCAAACTTTTCTTGAAAAACCAGTACTTTGCCTCTTGCAATTTCTGCATCCGTGTAGATAAATTTGTATCCTCCTCCTGTCTTTACTGGTATTGTAGCTAATGCTTTTTCTTTAATTGTTTGTTTTTCAGAGTCTTTTAAGTCTCCTGTAAGAAGTATATCCTGTTTGCTTACAATGTAATTATCGGTGTAATAGTCTACTATTACATGAATGTCAAGTGTGTTTCCAGATTGATCTCTTACAGTAATAATCGCTTCACCTAATGCTAATGCTTTTATGGATATGTCGCAAGAAGAAATCATTTTGGTTTCTATAATTTCCGGTTTATCGCAGCTTATTTCATAATTCCCGTCTCCCCCTTGCAAAGGAAAAGAGTATGTCTGATTATTAGGATAGTTTAATTTTATATTTGCTGTTTCTCTATTTTTTAAGGAGATGGGAGCAAGTTCATCATTGCTGCACGATGAAATTACTAAAGAGCAAAGGAAAATAAGCACTGTGGCTAGCATACTGTTAAGTCTCATAGTTTGATCTTGTTTTATGTTCTACATAATTTAAATGAAGGATTAGATGATTTACTGCTTGGCAATTAGAAATTTATTTTTTTTCTTGAGTTTGTCCAGACTGTGGATAAAATGTGGGAATACAAAATGAAAAATGAGGCTGTCTCAAAATGAGACGGCCTTTTTTTGTGTTTGCAAAAAAATCGGGCAAGTCCTAACTTCGCTCAGTCAGA
>NZ_JBDFXP010000023.1:0-81296 GCF_040911965.1 Phocaeicola sp. RTP21359st1_B8_RTP21360_211022 | reverse complement strand
GAGAAGTTAAGCCTTGTCACGCCGATGGTACTGCGTCACAGTGGGAGAGTAGGTAGCCGCCGTTTTGATTGAAGCCTTCGGACTTGAAGAAGTTCCGGAGGCTTTTTTTGTATCCGCACGCATGAAATGTGGCCTCTACCGTTTTTTCCCCGTGGGTGTGGGTACCTTTCCCACGGAACTGTCCGGAAGGGGCAGGTTTTTATTTAGAATTAGAAAAGGGGTTAAAAAGATTGTATTTCATAATTTCTTTATGATTATCGAATATATTTACCACTTGAACTTGAATAATTTTTAGGTCTGCGTGAACAAAAAAACAATAGAATTGTTTCAATAATATAAACCGAGAATCTTTCGAAACTAGTAGCCAAAATGAAGCTTATCGTCAAAATAGGATTAATAGTCCTGCTTTTAATGTTTAATTATCAGGGAGTCGATGCAGATGTTGTTTCTTCCGCTATTGACAGATATGCTACTACTACAGAACATCAAGATAATATGGCATCTGATCATGGTACATTGGATACCATGTCTTTCACCCACTCTTTACTCACAGGGCAACAGCAGGTATTAGCGAAACTAATGCCCGACGATCTCCGTATCCGCAGAGCAGAGGAACTTCAACAGAACTTCTTAAAAATTCTCATAGGTCGTTTTTCACTACGGGAAGAAATACTGGCAACTGACCGCGCTAAGATCTTTCCGTCTAATCCCATTCATTGTGTGTCTCCGGCATGTCATTATTTCGTGTTCACGCTGAGACGCATTTTGATTTAATTAATCGTTATAAATTTAGTTGTTTCACCTTCTCCGGCGCCCTGCAGAGTGTCGGGGTTGGTATAGAATTGTCATTTAACTATAACGATTAATTAAAACATATATCATGGAAACTATTCAAAATAAAACTACTAATAAGATTGTAGGTATTAAAAATGCGGGTTGGGTAATTATATGCTGCTTTATCATTGCAGTTTGTGTCTATCACTTCATATTGGGGAATCCATCCAACTTTATGAATAATGACCCTAATAACCATCCGTTGCCGGGCAGTTTCCTGGGAACAATTTACAAAGGTGGTGTAGTGGTGCCCATTATCCAGACCCTGTTGCTCACCGTCATAGCGTTGAGCGTTGAGCGTTATTTAGCCATCCGGTCTGCTTTTGGCAGAGGTTCGCTGGTGAAATTCGTCGCTAATATTAAATCTACCTTGGCCGCTGGTGATATGAAGAAGGCACAAGAGCTATGTGATAAACAAGGCGGTTCTGTAGCCAATGTAGTTACTTCGACTTTAAGAAAGTATGCCGACGTGGAAAACGATGCGACACTTTCCAAGGACCAGAAAGTACTGGCCATTCAAAAAGAATTGGAAGAAGCAACTGCACTGGAGCTCCCTATGATGGAGCTGAATCTGCCTGTTATCGGTACAATCACCACATTGGGTACCTTGATGGGACTACTCGGTACGGTAATTGGTATGATCCGTTCATTTGCAGCTTTGTCTGCCGGTGGTGGTACGGACTCCATGGCTTTGTCACAAGGTATTTCCGAGGCGTTGATCAATACGGCATTCGGTATCTTGACAGGTGCATTGGCGGTTATTTCTTATAACTACTACACTAATAAGATTGATAAATTGACTTACAGCCTCGATGAAGTAGGTTTCTCTATTGTACAGACCTTTGCGGCTTCTCATAAATAATCGTGCCAACCCTTTAAAATAAACTGCTATGGGTAGAGCAAAGATTAAAAAGAAAAGTACGTTCATAGATATGACGGCCATGAGTGACGTCACTGTGTTGCTGCTTACTTTCTTTATGTTGACTTCAACATTCGTAAAGAAGGAGCCGGTACAGGTGTTTACTCCAGCCTCCGTTTCTGAAATCAAGATTCCGGAAACGAATATCCTTCAGATTCTGGTGGACCCGCAAGGGAAAATATTTATGAGCCTCGACAAACAGCCCGACATGAAGGCCGTATTGGAGAAAATGGGTGAGGAGTACGGAGTTGATTTTACTCCTGAGCAGGAGAAGAAATTTGTGACAGCTTCTACATTTGGTGTCCCGATGAGAAGCATGCAGAAATATCTGGATCTGCCTTCCGACCAGCAGGATAAACTGTTGAAAAATGAAGGTATCCCCTGTGACAGTACAGATAATCAGTTTAAATCATGGGTACGCAGTGCTCGTCAGGTGAATCCTGATTTACGTATTGCTATCAAAGCTGATGCGTCAACTCCCTACGCTGTGATTAAAAACGTAATGAACTCACTTCAGGACCTCAGAGAGAACCGGTACAATCTGATTACTTCTCTGAAGACTACTTCTGATAAATAAAACCGAATAATTATGAGTGCTGAAGTACAAGAAAGCAGCAAAAAAGGAAAGGGTTCGAAGCAAAAAAAGATGACTGTCCGCGTAGACTTTACGCCTATGGTGGATATGAACATGTTGCTGATTACTTTCTTTATGCTGTGTACCACGCTGAGCAAATCTCAGACGATGGAAATAAGTATGCCGAGCAATGACAAGAACATCACTGAAGAGCAGCAGAGCAAGGTGAAGGCTTCACAAGCAATTACCCTGTTACTGGCCGGAGGAGATAAATTGTATTATTATGAAGGAGAACCTAATTATAAAGACTATACATCGCTGAAGGAAACTTCCTATAATGCAGATGGTCTGCGTTCCATTCTTCTTAAAAAGAACTCGGCGGCAGTTCGTGAAGTAAACGATCTGAAAAAACAGAAAGCTGATCTAAAGATATCAGAGGAGGAGTATACGAAAAAACTGGCTGAAATAAAAAGCGGAAAGGATACCCCGACTGTTATTATTAAAGCAACGGATGACTCTTCATACAAGAATCTGATTGATGCTCTAGATGAAATGCAAATATGCAATATAGGTAAGTATGTAATTACAGACATCGCAGATGCAGATCAGTTCTTGATCAAGAACTATGATACGAAGGGCGATCTGAGTAAAGACATTGCGGAATAGTAACACACATTTAAAAGGAGGAAAAGAAAATGGCAAAAATAGATTTGACCTCACCTGAATGGTGTGAACTGATATTCCAAGGTAAGAACAAGGCATACGGTGCCTATAAGATGCGTGCCAATTCACCTAAACGCCACACGTGGGCAATGGTAATTGTAGTGATCATTGCTGCCATAGGTTTCAGTATACCGACATTGGTAAAACTGGCAACCCCGAAGCAGAAAGAGGTGATGACAGAGGTGACTACCTTGTCACAACTGGAAGAACCCGAAGTGAAACAGGAAGAGTTCAAGAAAGTGGAACCGGTGGCTCCGCCTCCTGCTCTGAAAAGCTCTATCAAATTTACAGCTCCTGTCATCAAAAAAGATGAAGAAGTGCGTGATGATGAAGAGATAAAGAGTCAGGAAGAATTGACTCAGACCAAAGTGGCTATCTCTATTGCCGATGTGAAAGGTAATGATGAGTTGAACGGTAAAGATATTGCTGAACTGAAAGAAGTGATAACCAAAGCCCCCGAAGCAGAAGAAAAAACATATACTATGGTAGAACAGATGCCTCAGTTCCCGGGTGGTGATAGAGAATTGCTGTCTTTTATAGCAAAGAATTTGCATTATCCTACCATTGCGCAGGAAAAAGGAATACAGGGTAAAGTGTTTGTCCGCTTTGTGGTTTCGGCTACAGGTGACGTAAAGGATGTGAAGGTGATGCGTTCTCTGGACCCGTATTGCGACAAGGAAGCCATCAGGGTGATCCAGTCATTGCCGAAGTGGATTCCGGGAAGACAGAACGGACGTAATGTTCCCGTGTACTATACCGTTCCTATAACTTTTAAGCTACAATAATATCTATATATGATGATGAAGCTGTATATTGCATTATTGGCTGCTTCGTTGCTGCTGCTTTCGGGCTGCGGCAACAAACCCAAACCGGGGGAAGACGATACGTTGACCTCTGGCACTATAACGATAGCGGTGGACGAAACTTTCCGTCCCATTATAGAAGAGGAGTTACAGGTGTTTTATGCATTGACACCGGATGCCACCGTGCATCCCATTTATTGCAGCGAAGTGGAAGCCATGAAACTTTTGCTGGCGGATAGTGTACGTCTGGCTATAACCACCCGGCAACTCACCAGGCAGGAAACAGCCTATCTTAATGACAAGAAATTCTTTCCTGTATCGGTAAAGATGGCGACAGATGGTTTGGCCTTGATAGTGAACAAGCAAAATACGGATTCATTAATTACGGTTGACCAGTTTAAAGAAATACTGACGGGGAAAGTTACTGACTGGAAACAGTTGAATCCTGCTTCCCGTTTGGGTGAGCTCCAACTGGTATTTGATAATCCCAATTCGAGCACCGTACATTATGTACTTGATTCGATCTGCGGCGGTATGCCTTTGTCGAAGGACCTGAAGGCGCAGAAAACAAATCCGGAGGTGATTTCGTATGTGGCTAAGAATCCCGCAGCTTTAGGGGTTATCGGTGTCAACTGGATAGGAAATCCTGCGGATAGTACGCGACTCTCTTTCAATGACGTCATTCGGATAATGGCTGTCAGCCGTGCGGATTCGGCTACAGTGGGAAATAGTTTCAAGCCTTATCAAGCTTATCTGGCTTTGAACCAGTATCCGCTCACTCGCAATGTGTACATTTTACTCAATGATCCTAAAAGTGGTCTGCCCAGTGGTCTGACTTCTTTCCTGACAGATTTCCGGGGACAGCGTATCATCTTGAAATCAGGACTGGTACCTGCTACGGCTGCTGTGAGGATTGTAGATGTAAAAGAGGAATAATAAATGAACAAAAAAGAAGAACCATGAAAAAATTAGTATTAACCGTGATGAGCCTGTGCCTGGCCGTAACTATGTGGGGACAGACACCAGCAGGCAGCGAATGGTCACCCCAAGTGAAACAGGCTGCCACGATGATAAAGGAGAATCCGGCAAAAGCCTCCGAGGCTTTTGATGAACTGATGAAAGGTAAAAATAAGAAGAATACTTCCTTGTTGGTAGAGATAGGCCGGGCTTATCTGGACCAGGGAAAAACAGCAGAAGCTGCCGAATATGCACAGCGCGCTAAAGATGTGAACAGTAAATGTGCTGTAGCCTATCTGCTGAGTGGTGATGTGGCATTGAAACTAAATGATGTGAACAAAGCCAGCAGTGATTATAACCAGGCTATTTATCTGGATGAAAATTGCAGCGAAGCTTATTTTAAATATGCACAGGTATATAAAGGTGTAGACCCTCAACTGTCACTGGATATGTTGATGCGTTTGCAGACTAAGGCTCCGGACGATAACCGTATCAGTAAGGAATTGGCCGATGTATATTATACGATGGGGCAGTATGGCAAAGCAAAAGAAGCTTATGAAAGTTATCTGAAAGTAGGTACGCCTACCGAACAGGACTATACCCGCTATGCCATGTTGCTATATCTGAATAAGGATTATGCGCAGTCTTCGGATATGGTAAAGAAAGGTCTGGAACTTGCTCCGGAAAATCATGTGCTGAAACGTCTGGCGATGTATGATAATCTGGAGTTAAAGGATTACAAAGAAGGACTGGAAGCAGCCGCCACTTTCTTTTCTAATCCCGGTAATCCGGATTATGTATATTTGGATTACGTTTATTTCGCCCGTTTGCTGGAAGCTGACAAGCAGTATGATGAAGCGGTGGCACAGTTCGACAAAGCACTGGCTATGGACAAATCGCATACGGAAATCTATAAAGATATCTCTGATGTATACGAAAAGGAACGTGATTTTCCGAAGGCCATAGAGGCTTATAAAAATTATTTGGGCGGAATGAAAGGTGATCCGGATATTAGTGACCTGTTTTTATATGGACGTTTGAACTATTATGCGGCTACTGATTCTGCTTATCAGGATAAGCAACCACTTTATCTAGCTGAAGCCGATACTATTTTTGCACAAGTGGCTGCTAAAGTTCCCGATAACTATTTAGGAAACTTCTGGCGTGCCCGTGTTAATTCTTTGCGTGATCCTGAAACAACTCAGGGATTGGCAAAGCCTTATTATGAGGCTGCACTGAGTATTCTGGAACAGAAGCCTGATGCTACTAAATCAGTGTTGGTGGAATGTAACAGCTATTTGGGATATTATTATTTTGTAAAAGAAGATTATAACCAGTCAAAACTGTATTGGAATAAGATATTGGAAATTGATCCTGGAAACGAAACTGCTACTAAAGCACTAGGAGGAATTAAATAGTCCTTCTTTTTTTCATTTATCATTTGAGTTGAGCGGACAGTACTTGGTTGCCGCCCGCTTAATTCGTTTAACGGTTAATGAATATTAAAGATGAGTCATTCTTCTTGTTTATTCAAATAAACTATATACATTTACAGTGTACTAATCAACTAATACACTAAATAACTAATAAAACCATAAACACAATGATGATTGAAGTAAAGAACTTGTCTTTCAGTTATGGAAAGAGAAAACAGAAAGTCTTTGATGACTTCTCGCTAGCATTGGACAAAGGTTCAGTTTACGGCCTTTTAGGGAAGAACGGTACAGGTAAATCTACTTTGCTTTATTTAATGACAGGTTTGCTTCGTCCTCAGGCCGGACGGGTGCTTTACAAAGGGGTGGATGTTTCCATGCGCTATCCCCTGACTTTGCAGGACATGTTTCTAGTGCCTGAAGAATTTGCTTTGCCATCAGTCAGTTTGAAACAATACTTGAAGCTGAATACTCCGTTTTATCCGAATTTCAGCAATGAACTCTTGAGCACTTGCCTTCGTGATTTTGATATGAATGAAGATATTCATTTGGGCGAGCTTTCGATGGGACAGAAGAAGAAAGCATTTATGTGCTTTGCATTAGCTACCAATACCTCTTTGTTGGTAATGGACGAGCCCAGCAACGGATTGGATATTCCTTCTAAAAGTCAGTTTCGTAAAGTAATCGCTTCGGGCATGACCGATGAAAAATCAGTCATCATCTCTACGCACCAGGTGAGAGATATTGACAGCCTGCTGGATCATGTGGTTATTATTGACGGTACCCGCGTATTGTTGAATGCATCGGTAAAGACCATCTGTGACAAAGTCTATTTTGCAGAGCAAGGCATGAATGAACCGACGGACACAGCACTCTATGTCCAGCCGTCCGTCCAGGGAAACAGTGTCATCTTCCCGAACACTGAGAATGAGGAAACGAATTTGAATCTGGAAGTATTATTCAACGCTATGCTGGCAGAGAGAGAAAAAATGCAAACCATGTTTAACAAGTAACACACACAAACATTATGGATACGAATAACTTCTTTAGCTTTTCGCGTATTGCAATGGTAATGAAACGCGAGATTATGGAAAATTGGAAAACGAATCTTTATCGTTTGATAGGAATTTATGCTGCATTCGCCTTGGTAATGATACTTCATATGTGGACAATGAGTTCTGGTAGGTCTTCTCAGATATCGTTTACTACTTATTGTTCTAATATAATGGGGACCTTTGTTTTTATCATTGGTATTGCCAGTATTGCTTATGCTGCCAACATTATGGAAAACATGATTACAAAAGAAAAACGTATCGCTTTTCTGATGCTTCCGGCGACTATGATAGAGAAATTTGTAGCACGATTTTTAATTGTTACGGTAGGGATGGCCGCAGCCATTATAGTTGCCGCTTCATTGGCAGAGATTACGCGTTATCTTGTACTTCCTTTGTTTAATTTGCCCGAGGCATTCCATCAATCAGTGTTGTACCATCTTCTTTCTATGGCTGCTATAGATGGAGAACAGGTATTTAGGGGATCGGGATCCGCTTTGAATATGTCCTACCAGAACTGGCTGGGTGAGCTGTGCGGATGGGCTTTCTTGGTGTGGTCACATTCACTTTATATTCTAGGGGGTAGTTATTGGTACAAGAAACCTTTTTTCAAGACATTGGGTACATTGATGCTTATTTCTATTCTGTGTTCGGTTTTGTCAGTACATATCATATCATGGGTAGGCAATGACGGTATGCGTAGTTTCGCCGAATGGCTGGAAGCTAATTTCCAGTGGGTGACATTAAACAAGTTACTTTCCTTAGGGGTGGCGTTCTTCAGTGCATTCACCATGTTCAACTGGTGGCTGAGTTACCGGCTCTTTACCCGTTCACAAGTTATTAAACCCAAATTCCGTTTGCTATGAAATTTAAAGAAAGTAAATCCATTTACTTGCAGATAGCTGACCGGATATGTGATGAAATCCTGCAAGGACAATATACGGAAGAAGAGCGTATTCCATCGGTCAGAGAATACGCCGCCACAGTGGAGGTGAATGCAAATACGGTGGTCCGCACGTATGATTACCTTCAGGGACAAGAGATCATTCACAATAAACGCGGCATTGGTTATTTTGTATCGGCAGGGGCTAAAGACCGGATTATTGCTTTACGGAAAAATACATTCCTGCATGAAGACCTGCCTGAGTTTTTCAGACAAGTGAAGACATTGGATATTCCCATGAAGGAGATAGAGAAAATGTATAAGGAATATCTGACTCAACAATGACACAACACCAAACACATCTACGACAACACATACACAACATCGGTTAGATAAAGAAATCCCGGCAGAGCGATGACTCGCCGGGATTTCTTATATCCGGTTACTTGTCTGCTATAAAAATTGTAGTCCAGTATAACCATTCGGTTGCAGCTCGGAGGATATCGGGATTGATAGATTGGGTGTTATCTTTGGGATGATGGTAATAACCGCCTCCCAAGGCCCATAAGTCTATACATGGATAGCCGGCTTTCATAAAGACTGCACCGTCTGTGCGAGGGCGGGTCAGGAAATGAGTCTCACTAGTGAACAGACGTCGATGTACATACCTATCATTGGCTTTCTCTGATAGCTCAGCCAGTTCGGGGTATTTATAGTGATAATTCGCTCCTAGCATCTCACCTACACCCACTTGTTCCAGATTCAGGATTGCTGCCACTTTGTTTTGGGGCACAAGGGGATGGTTGGTGTAGTAGGTACTTCCGGTAAGTCCGGCTTCCTCACCGTCCACACTCATGAAGATGATGCTGCGTTTCGGCTTTATTTTTGATTTTGCCAGTGCTTCAGCTACTCCCAGCATGGCAGCGGAGGAAGAATTGTTGTCATTCGCTCCTTCAATCAGGAAAGGAATCATTCCTAAGTGGTCCAGATGGGCGGAAATGATTACATATTCATTGCATAGTATAGGATCACTGCCTTTGATCATGCCCAAAATATTTTTTCCAGTAGCATTGGGATTATAGGTAGCATTCATTTTGATGTGGGCTCTCTTTCCGGTATGGAAAGAGGCAGGCTTCTGAGTCTTATAAATCTGCCGGATGGTTTCTTTATAGGTCTTGCCTGTTCCCCTGAAAATATCATTGACCACAGTGTCTGTAACATGACAATAGACAAATCCCGGATTATAGGGGGCATTCGGACCGGGAACCCATTTGTATAACAAGCCTGCCGCACCATGGGCTGCAGCGTTGTTCAGCTTGGTCTGGTGCAAAGTATGTTTGTACCACATGGCCAGTGAATCGGGGTTACGGCTTATATTGGGTGTTTCTCCCTCTACCAGTACAATCTTGCCTTTTACATCTATGTCTTTGTAATCATCATATCCTAATTCGGGTGCTGTAACGCCAAATCCGGCATATACCACATCGGCTGTCACTTCTCCGTTACTGGTCATTCCTCCGGCAAACCAACCATCTGCCCAAGGGTATGTCTTGGAGATCCATACAGTTTTTTTCTTGTCTTGGGTGACAGGAAATAGGATATCCATAGTGCTTCCCGGTTGTATCTCTACACAAGGGTGGGGGAATAGCTGTATGTAGGAACCATTCTCACCACGAGGTATTAGTTTCCACTCTTTAAAATATCCTTTTACGATATCTACAGCTTTAGCCATTCCGGGCGAACCTGCGAGTCGTCCCTCCAAGGCCGGGTCTGAAAGTTGCTTTACATAACCGAAAATCTTTTCGGTAGTGATGTTACGATGCATGGCATCAAGGTACATTTCTTCATCAGTCATGGTAGCCGTTCTTCTTTGGGCGGATGAAGACAGGGAGCCCAATGCAAGAATTGCAGATAACAAGAGGAGTCCTTTTTTCATGTTAATATGTTGATTTAAGATTCGGTTCTAAAGATAAAAAGAAAAGATCAGATTCCTGTTTATCTCCTTGTAAAAATCTTAAGTTCGTATTTCTTGATATAAATCAAACCGTTACATCGTGAAAAGTCCGTACCTTTGCACCCCGAAAATCAAGGGTAACAAGTGGACGTAATTCAAGAACCGAGAAGTGTACGAAAGAACCTTGCCAGACTGGCGGTTCCTATTTTCATTGAAACATTGCTGATTATGATGCTGGGCGCGGTAGATACCGTGATGCTGAGTCAGTATTCAGACAATAGTGTGGCTGCCGTCGGGGTGGTCAACCAGCTCATCATGTTTGCTTTCCTGATATTCGAGGTGATTAATATAGGAACTTCCGTACTCTGTTCGCAATATTTGGGAGCAAGAATGCACAAGAATATGGTGCAGGTGGTGGGAGTATCATTGATACTCAATTTGGCGTTCGGTCTGTTTGTCAGTGCCATTTTGCACTATGGAGCCACTTCTCTGCTATCTATGATGGGACTTCGTCCCGAACTGATGGAATATGGAGTGAGTTACATGAAGATAGTAGGGGCATTCGCTTTTTTTCAAGCCATATCTCTGACTATTTCTGCCTCTTTGCGTAGTGCTAACAAAGCGGTTTATCCCATGATGGTAACGGTAGTTGTGAATATTCTGAATATCATCGGTAACTATTCGCTGATTTTCGGTAAGTTCGGCATGCCGGCTTTGGGAGTGGAAGGTGCGGCTATCTCTACAGCATTTGCCCGAGGGGTATCTATGGTGATACTTTTTGTAATTCTTTTCCGCAAGCATATTCCCAGATTTCCGTTATCCTATTTTTGCCCCTTCCCGTTTGTCGAGCTGAAAAACCTGTTGAAAATCGGAGTCCCCTCGGCCGGAGAAAATATGTCCTACAGTTTCTCTCAGGTAGTATTGACCTATTTTATTAATATGTTGGGGAATGAAGCGCTGGCTACCCGTACCTATGTGGTGAATATAGTGATGTTCGTTTATTTGTTTGCTATTGCCATGGCACAAGGCGGAGCCATCTGTATCGGACATCTGGTAGGTGAAAGGAAAATTCATGCAGCCTATCTGTTAGGCAAATATGTGATGCGTATTTCTATTTTGGTTTCTTTGGTTTTATCCTGTATCTGGGCTTTGATGGGGCATACCTTGTTTAGCTGGTTGACAGATAATCCGGAAATTATCCGTCTGGGTACTATTATCCTGTTTATTGATGTGATTTTGGAAGTGGGACGGGCTATTAATATTTATGCGACGAATGCTTTACGTGCAACGGGTGATGTAAATTATCCGTTTTATGTAGGATTTGTTGTTCAGTGGAGTGTTGCCGTAGGTTGTGGTTTCTTGTTCGGCATTCATTGGGGATGGGGATTGGTAGGTATGTGGTGTGCGTTTGTGCTGGATGAAAATCTTCGTGGTATTATCTTTGTACAGCGTTGGAACAGTCTGAAATGGACTAAAAAGGGATTTGTGAAATAAATCTTCATTTTCGCAAACTTTATGCATCTTCAGGCCGTTAAACTCAAGAAAAAGAATTAATTTTGCAGTCTGATAATTATCAAAGAATATAATATGGAGCTCGATTTACTCACGGCAATATCACCTATTGACGGTCGATACAGAGGAAAAGCGGGAGCTTTGGCCTCTTATTTTTCTGAATTTGCACTCATCAAGTACCGTGTGCAGGTAGAAATTGAATACTTTATCACTCTGTGTGAACTACCGTTGCCACAGCTGAAAAGCTTTGATCATGCACGTTTTGATGCATTGCGCGCTATTTATAAGAATTTTTCAGAAGCTGATGCACAGCGTATTAAAGAGATAGAAAGTGTAACAAACCACGATGTAAAGGCTGTAGAATATTTCATCAAAGAAGAATTCGATAAGTTGGGCGGAATGGAGGAATACAAGGAATTCATTCATTTCGGATTGACATCACAGGACATAAACAATACTTCTGTACCTTTGTCTATAAAGGAGGCATTGGAACAAGTGTACTATCCGCAAATTGAAGAGCTGATTGCTCAGTTGACTACATACGCTGAAGAATGGGCAAATATCCCTATGTTGGCAAAAACACATGGGCAGCCTGCTTCTCCTACTCGCCTGGGTAAAGAAATCATGGTTTTCGTTTATCGTCTGAATCGTCAGCTGGCTGTATTGAAAGCTTGTCCTGTCACGGCTAAATTCGGTGGTGCGACGGGTAATTACAATGCACATCATGTAGCTTATCCCGAATATGACTGGAAAGCATTCGGAAATCAGTTCGTGGCAGAGAAGCTGGGGTTGGAACGTGAGGAATATACTACTCAGATTTCTAATTATGATAATCTGGGAGCCATCTTTGATGCCATGAAGCGCATCAATACCATTATGATTGACATGAACCGCGACTTTTGGCAGTACATCTCTATGGAGTACTTCAAACAGAAGATTAAAGCGGGCGAAGTCGGTTCCAGCGCTATGCCGCACAAAGTAAACCCCATCGACTTCGAAAATGCAGAGGGTAACCTGGGGATGGCAAATGCTATTCTGGAGCATCTTTCTTCTAAGTTGCCTGTTTCCCGCTTGCAACGTGACTTGACAGACTCTACTGTGTTGCGTAACGTCGGTGTACCTTTCGGTCACATTGTGATTGCTATCCAAAGTTCGTTGAAAGGTCTGCGTAAACTGTTGCTGAATGAGAAAGCAATCTATGCCGACTTGGATAATTGTTGGAGTGTGGTGGCGGAAGCTATCCAGACTATTTTGCGCCGCGAAGCCTATCCTCATCCGTATGAGGCATTGAAAGCTTTGACCCGTACAAACCAAGCTATCACAGAAGGGGCTATTAAAGAATTCATAGAAACACTAAATGTAAGCGAAGATATTAAAAAGGAACTGCGAGTGATTACACCGCATAATTATACAGGTATTTAAAAAATAGTTAGTTGGATTTTAATCAAAAAAGCCCGAGAGGGCGTTATACATTAATTAATAAACAAAAGGAAAACCATGAGTACAGAAAATGAAAGCAGACAAGAAGGTGCTGCAAACGAAGAAAACCAGAATGTAAGCCGTGATGGTGGTTATAAGTCTTATAACAGAGACAGTAATTACAACAGATACAACAACGACGGCGAACAGCGTCCTTACCGTCCTCGTACGAACAGCTATAATCGCGAAGGTGGCGACCGTCCTTACCGTTCTTCTTATAACAACGGTGACCGTCCTTCCTATAATCGCTATAATAATAATGGTGACCGTCCGCAACGTCCCCGCTTTAATCCTAACAGTGAGGATGGAGGAGAACAACGTTCATACCGTCCTCGTACAAATTATAATCGTGAAGGTGGTGAGCAGCGTCCATATACTCCGCGCCCTCGTTTCAATAATGGTGAGGAAGGTGGTGAACGTCAATACCGTCCCCGTACAAACTATAATCGCGAAGGTGGTGAGCAGCGTCCTTATACTCCGCGTCCCCGCACCGGAGGATATAATCGCGAAGGTGGTGAGCAGCGTCCATATACTCCGCGTCCCCGTTTTAACAGCGGTGAAGGTGGTGAACAGCGTTCTTACACTCCGCGTCCTCGTACCGGCGGTTATAATCAAGGCGGCGACCGTCCTTATCGTCCTCGTACCGGTGGTTATCAAGGTGGTGGATACAATCGTCCCTATCGCCCCCGTACGGCTGATTATAACCCGAATGCAAAGTATAGTCTGAAGAAACAGATTGAATATAAAGATATATTGACCGATCCAAATGAGCCGATTCGTCTGAACAAGTTCTTGGCTAATGCAGGTATATGTTCCCGTCGTGAGGCTGATGAGTTTATTACAGCAGGTGTAGTCAGTGTAAATGGTGAAGTGGTAACCGAATTAGGTACTAAGATCAAGCGTACTGACGAAGTGAAGTTCCATGACGAACCGGTAAGTATTGAACGTAAAACTTATATTTTGTTGAATAAACCGAAGGATTGTGTGACTACTTCTGATGATCCTCAGGAACGTAAGACTGTAATGGATTTTGTGAAAGGTGCTTGTAAGGAGCGTATTTATCCAGTTGGGCGTTTGGATCGTAATACTACCGGTGTATTACTGTTAACTAACGATGGTGATTTGGCTTCCAAGCTGACTCATCCTAAGTATTTGAAGAAGAAGATTTATCATGTATATTGTGATAAGAATGTAACCAAGGCAGATCTTGACCAGATTGCAGCAGGTGTGACATTGGATGATGGAGAGATCCATGCAGATGCCATCAGCTATGCATCGGAAACAGACAAATCACAAGTCGGTATTGAAATCCATTCCGGAAAGAACCGTATTGTGCGTCGTATTTTTGAATCCTTGGGATATAAGGTAATCAAGCTGGACCGCGTTTATTTTGCTGGCCTGACTAAAAAAGGTTTGCGTCGCGGTGACTGGCGTTACCTGACGGAACAAGAAGTGAACATGCTCCGCATGGGCTCATTTGAATAATAAACAATAAAGAGACAAAACAATGGAAAAAATTAGTAGAACAAAGATTGTTGACTTGCTGAAGCGCCGTGATTTTGGTGCGATGGTCAATGTAAAAGGTTGGGTTCGTACCCGCCGCGGTAGCAAACAGGTAAATTTTATCGCCCTGAATGACGGTTCTACAATAAATAATGTGCAGATTGTTGTTGATTTGGCAAACTTTGACGAAGAAATGTTGAAGCAGATCACCACCGGTGCATGTATCAGTGTGAACGGTGAGTTGACCGAATCCATTGGCTCTGGTCAGGCTGCCGAAGTTCAAGCGCGTGGAATCGAAGTATTAGGTACTTGTGATAATACTTATCCGTTACAGAAGAAAGGTCATACGATGGAGTTTCTTCGTGAGATCGCTCATTTGCGTCCCCGTACCAATACATTTGGAGCTGTATTCCGCATCCGCCACAACATGGCTATCGCTATCCATAAGTTCTTCCATGAACGTGGTTTCTTCTATTTTCATACACCTATTATCACAGCATCCGATTGTGAAGGTGCGGGACAGATGTTCCAGGTTACTACCAAGAATCTTTATGATTTGAAGAAAGATGAAAACGGAGCGATTATTTATGATGATGATTTCTTTGGCAAACAAGCCAGTTTGACGGTTTCCGGACAGTTGGAAGGTGAATTGGCTGCTACTGCTTTGGGGGCTATTTATACATTTGGACCTACATTCCGTGCGGAGAACTCCAATACGCCGCGTCACTTGGCCGAGTTTTGGATGATTGAACCTGAGGTTGCGTTCAATGATATTACTGATAATATGGATTTGGCCGAAGACTTTATTAAATATTGTGTACAGTGGGCGCTTGACAACTGCTATGATGATGTGAAGTTCTTGAACGATATGTTCGATAAAGGATTGATAGAACGTTTGCAGGGCGTGCTGAAGGAAGAATTTGTCCGTCTGCCTTATACGGAAGGTATCAAGATACTGGAGGAAGCTGTAGTAAAAGGTCATAAATTTGAATTCCCGGTATATTGGGGAGTAGACTTAGCCTCTGAACATGAACGTTATTTGGTGGAAGAGCACTTTAAACGTCCTGTAATCCTGACAGACTATCCGAAAGAAATCAAAGCATTCTATATGAAGCAGAATGAGGATGGAAAGACGGTGCGTGCAATGGATGTATTATTCCCGAAGATTGGCGAAATAATAGGTGGGTCTGAACGTGAGGCTGATTATGACAAATTGATGACCCGCATTCAGGAACTGGGAATTCCGATGAAGGATATGTGGTGGTATCTGGATACCCGCAAGTTTGGTTCATGTCCTCATTCTGGTTTTGGACTTGGTTTTGAACGGTTGTTGCTGTTTGTTACCGGTATGACCAATATTCGTGATGTGATACCTTTCCCACGTACTCCGCGCAATGCTGAATTCTAATTGTAGGAAATAATAATTCAAAAAATCCTGCCCTATAACATAGAGCAGGATTTTTTTTGTGTTTAACTGTAAAAAAGTTATTTGAAAAGCAGAAAGTTTGAAAAATTTTTCTAATTTTGTTGTATCCACATAACGCAATTTGTTAACTAAATATATACAGCTATGAAACGGAAAAAATTATTCCTACTGATGATAGCATTCTTGCTAATCGGTACTTCGCGTGTAGTGGGACAGGAAAAATCAGATGCAGCCCCTGTCAACTTGAAAGGGATTTGGCAGATGTGCTTTTATGTATCAGGTACTCCTCAGGTGCCGGGTGAGTTGAAACCAAGTAATTCTTTTAAAATTTTGTCTGATGACGGCAAGTTTACCAATATGACCATGATTCCTAATCATGGAGCTATTATTATTGGTTCCGGTACCTATCGGCAGACTGCTCCTAATGCTTATACAGAGCATGTGGAGAAAAATCTGCATCTTCCACAATTGGTAGGTGTGGATAATATTTTGGAATTTGAGATGAAGGGGGGCGATGTCATGGTACTGAAGTTTTTTGTGAAAACGGATAAGGATGGAAATGAAATCAATTCTTGGTATTATGAAACTTGGAAACGGGTGAAAATGCCTCCTGTTTATCCCAAGGATTTGGTCAGATAAGTTTGAATCTTTGTTTATAAACAAAGGATAGTCATTGGGGAGGGGCTGCTCTTTCATTTTTTGAAAGCGTGGTCCCTATCTATATGGTGGGATATGTGTCTTGTTTATATGATTACTTGTTTGGATACTTAAATGAAAGGTGTCTATGTATTAATTGTTTCCAATAAAATGATGTAGTGAGTAACTGTTACCTGTTTGCAGGTTGCTTAAATATACGGTAAAATTCCTGTAATCTCTTCTTAATTTGCACAGAATTTCAAAAAATGTGCTATTCTTCATCACTTTTATGCCTTTTCGAGAACAAAAATTGGAAATAATCGTTAACTTTGTCGCCAATAACAGAAATAGAAAAGGAGATTAATGTCTAAACTTTATATAATAGCGGGGTGTAACGGAGCTGGTAAAACGACTGCTTCGTATACGGTATTACCCGAAATTTTAGAGTGCCGTGAATTTGTCAATGCCGATGAAATCGCCAAGGGACTTTCTCCTTTTAACCCCTCAAGTGTAGCAATCGAAGCGGGACGACTGATGCTGAAACGCATCGGAGAACTGTTGTCAGCCGGAGTCAGTTTTTCTGTTGAAACTACATTGTCCACCCGTTCTTATATCAATCTTATCCAGCAGGCACAAAATCAAGGATATAGTGTCAGCCTTATTTATTTTTGGCTGAATTCGCCTGAACTGGCTATAGAGCGAGTGAAACAGCGTGTTGCCAACGGAGGGCATGATGTACCTGCTCCCATTATCCGTCGTCGTTATCGTTCGGGGTTGGAAAACTTTTTCCGTATTTATATGCCTTGCGTGGATTATTGGATGCTTGCGGACAATAGCTGCACACCGCGTGTTATTGTGGCGGACGCCTTCCGTTTGGGAGATGAGGTCCATATCTATAATCAAGAACTTTTTACTAAAATCAGAAGTTATGTCAACTGAAGAAGAATATAAGGAATTAAGTGCGAAGTTGCGTTATGGTTTAGAATTAGCGGAACAGCGGTTGATAGAGGAAACTGCACGGCGCGAAGGGACACTGTGTTATGGTCGTCCCGATGGAAAAGTAGTTCGGATCTCAGCAACTGAACTTTTAAAGCTTCGTCAGTCCGGTGGAAACAATGCGGCATCTGTGGCTGTTTGTACTTGCTCTGAGATGGAGAGTGGCTGGAATCGTTGAAAATATATGAATAACTGTATATGTATAGGGAAGAATCAAAATTTCTTCCCTATGTTTTTACTCCGTTATTCAAAGCCTAGATGTGGTTGTATCAGCCTTTTGTATGCAAAAAGCAGGAGGAAAAAATATCTTAATTTGTTTGTCAGTTCAAAGAAAAGCCGTACCTTTGCAAGCCGATTATTATCAAAAGTTTATAAAGAATTAATTCTTAGCGTGTTAATAGTTCTTTGTCCGGGAACGGTTAGAAACGCTGGGAAGAATTGTTTTTTAGTAGTTAACATTTAAAAAAGAATTTAAGAGTGGATACTTTAAGTTACAAGACCATTTCTGCAAACAAAGAAACAGCTCATAAAGAATGGGTTGTTGTCGATGCAACCGATCAGGTCGTAGGCCGTCTCGGTTCGAAAGTTGCGAAACTGTTGAGAGGAAAGTACAAACCAGACTTTACCCCTCATGCTGACTGCGGTGATAATGTTATTATCATTAATGCAGACAAAGTGAAATTTACCGGAAACAAGTGGAACGACAAGGTTTACTTGCGCTATACAGGTTATCCCGGTGGTCAGAGAGAAATGACTCCTGCCCAGTTGATGAAGAAACCTAACGGTGAAGAAAAACTGTTGAAGAGAGTAGTAAAAGGTATGCTTCCTAAAAATCGTCTGGGAGCACAGTTGCTGGGCAATTTGTATGTTTACGCTGGTAGTGAACACAAACATGAAGCTCAGACTCCGAAATCAATTGATATAAACTCACTTAAATAATAAAGAATGGAAGTAGTAAATGCATTAGGCAGACGTAAACGCGCCGTAGCACGCGTGTTCGTAAGCGAAGGTACAGGAAAGATTACTATTAACAAGAGAGACCTTGCACAGTACTTTCCATCAACTATTCTTCAGTATGTAGTAAAACAGCCTTTGAACAAGCTGGAGGCTGCTGAAAAATATGATATCAAAGTAAACCTTTACGGTGGTGGCTTTACAGGTCAGTCACAGGCTTTGCGTCTGGCTATCGCCCGTGCGCTGGTTAAAATCAACCCTGAAGATAAAACAGCTCTTCGTTCAGAAGGCTTCATGACACGTGATTCTCGTTCTGTAGAACGTAAGAAACCGGGTCAGCCCAAAGCACGTCGTAGATTCCAGTTCAGTAAACGTTAATATCCGGTTTTACTTGGAACTGGTTAAGAAGCGTTTAGTATCTAAACCAGCGGGACTCTACTTGGTAGCGGACTACCCGATGGTTGGTTGAGATAAACAAAAAAGAAAGTAAACGATTTAAAGAATAACAAAATGTCTAGAACTAATTTCGATACATTATTGGAAGCCGGTTGCCACTTCGGACACCTTAAGAGAAAGTGGAATCCCTCAATGGCTCCTTATATTTTCATGGAACGCAATGGCATCCATATCATTGACCTCCATAAAACAGTTGCTAAAGTAGATGAAGCTGCTGATGCACTGAAACAAATCGCAAAATCAGGTAAGAAAGTCCTGTTTGTTGCTACTAAGAAACAAGCTAAACAAGTAGTAGCTGAGAAAGCTGCTTCTGTAAATATGCCTTATGTAATCGAGCGTTGGCCGGGTGGTATGTTGACTAACTTCCCGACTATCCGTAAGGCTGTGAAGAAAATGGCTACTATCGATAAGTTGACCAATGATGGTACTTATTCAAACCTTTCTAAGAGAGAAGTTCTGCAAATCTCTCGTCAGCGTGCTAAATTGGAGAAGAACTTAGGCTCTATCGCTGATTTGACTCGTTTGCCGTCAGCACTGTTCGTTATCGATGTGTTGAAAGAAAACATTGCAGTTCGTGAAGCTAACCGTCTGGGTATCCCTGTATTTGCTATCGTTGATACAAATTCAGATCCTTCAAACGTAGACTTCGTGATTCCTGCAAACGATGACGCTACTAAGTCTGTAGAAGTGATCTTGGATGCTTGTTGTGGCGCTATCGCTGAAGGCTTGGAAGAAAGAAAAGCTGAAAAAGTAGATATGGAAGCTGCCGGTGAAAATGCTCCTAAGGGTGCTGGTAAGAAGAAAAATACCAAGGCTCGTATGGATAAAGCCGAAGAAGAAGCTATCAATGCTGCTAAGGCTGCCGCTTTCTTGAAAGAAG
This sequence comes from Phocaeicola sp. RTP21359st1_B8_RTP21360_211022, assembly GCF_040911965.1. Taxonomy (NCBI): domain Bacteria; kingdom Pseudomonadati; phylum Bacteroidota; class Bacteroidia; order Bacteroidales; family Bacteroidaceae; genus Phocaeicola; species Phocaeicola sp. RTP21359st1_B8_RTP21360_211022. The sequence continues at coordinate 61,322 of NZ_JBDFXP010000023.1, read as the reverse complement.
ACGAAGAAGCTTAATAGTATAAATTGAGAGTTGAGAATTGAAAATTGGGGAAGGGGCAGATTATGCTGTTGATTCTCAATTCTCAATTTTCAATTCTCAATTCTGTTTTAAAGATATTACTAACAATTAAAAAATAAAGGAATATTATGGCTGTAACTATGGCTGAAATAACCAAGCTTCGTAAGATTAGTGGAGCTGGTATGATGGATTGCAAGAACGCCTTGACTGAAGCAAACGGCGATATCGATAAAGCAATGGAAATTATCCGTAAAAAAGGACAGGCTGTTGCTGCAAAACGTTCTGACCGTGAAGCATCTGAAGGTTGTGTGTTGGCAAAAAAGGATGGCGAATTTGCTGCTATCATCGCTTTGAAATGCGAAACCGACTTCGTTGCTAAAAATGCTGATTTCGTAGCGTTGACTCAAGCTATTCTGGATGCTGCTGTTGCCAACAGATGCAAGACTTTGGAAGAAGTAAAGGCTTTGCCTATGGGTAACGGTACTGTACAGGATGCAGTAACAGACCGTAGCGGTATCACTGGTGAAAAAATGGAATTGGATGGCTACAATGTGGTTGAAGGTGCTTATACTTCTATTTATAACCACCAGGGAAATAACCAGCTTTGTACTATTGTTGCCATGAATAAGGAAGCTGAAGCTGCCGCTCACGGAGTTGCTATGCAGATTGCCGCTATGAATCCTATTGCAATTGATGAAGCCGGTGTTCCTGAATCTGTAAAAGAAGCTGAAATACAGGTAGCTATTGATAAGACTAAGAAAGAACAAGTAGACAAGGCTGTTGAAGTTGCTTTGAAGAAGGCTGGTATCAACCCTGCACATGTAGACAGCGAAGAGCACATGGAAAGTAACAAGGCTAAGGGCTGGATTACTGACGAAGATATTGCCAAAGCTAAGGAAATCATTGCTACTGTTTCTGCTGAAAAAGCTGCCAACTTGCCGCAACAGATGATTGAAAACATTGCTAAAGGTCGTCTGGGTAAGTTCTTGAAGGAAGTTTGCTTGCTGAACCAGGAGGATATCATGGATGGTAAGAAGACTGTAAGAGAAGTGTTGAAGGAAGCTGATCCTGAATTGCAGATCGTTGCTTTCAAACGTTTCACTTTACGTGCTGAATAAGATTTTCCGCAATTATAGAATGGGGGACTGTGTGACAACAGTCCCTTTCTTTTTTCCGGTTATTTGGTCTGGGTATATCCTTCAGCTTTCAATAACTCGATGACCCGTTGCTTGAACTCTCCTTGGATAAGGATCTCCCCGTCTTTTACTGAACCGCCTACTCCACATTTGCTTTTCAATAATTTACCCAACTCTTTCAGGTCATTTTCTGTTCCGATGAACCCGTTGATTAATGTCACGGTTTTGCCACCCCGTCCTTTTTTTTCTATATTGACACGGAGTTTTTGTTGTTTTTTATCTAATGTCTCAACCGCTTCCTCTTCAACGCTTTCATACTTGAAATCAGGATTTGTGGAATAAACCACATTCAGACGTTCTTTCCAATCGTTATTTTTCATGTGAATTTTGCTTAAATGAATACTCAAAGATAAGACTTTTTTTATACTCTATCCGTCAATGTAACAAATAAAAGTGTACTTTTGCAAATTACCTAATGATAATACCTAAAGAAAAAGATGGATATACGTATGCATAAATTCTCGGATAAAGTGCCTGAGCCGACTTTGCGCAGGCTTCCGTGGTATCTTTCGAATGTGAAACTGATGAAAGAACAGGGAGAAACGTACGTGTCTTCTACCCAAATATCCAAGCAAATCAATGTAGATGCTTCCCAAATAGCGAAAGATCTTTCTTATGTAAATATATCCGGCCGTACACGTGTGGGGTATGAGATTGATGCGTTGATAGAGGTGCTGGAGCGTTTCTTGGGATTTACCAAAATGCATAAAGCTTTTTTGTTTGGTGTCGGTAGTTTGGGAGGTGCTTTATTGCGCGACTCGGGGCTGCATCATTTTGGATTAGAGATAGTAGGTGCGTTTGATATTAATCCCGGATTGGTCGGGAAGGAAATAAATGGAATTCCTATTTATCATTCGGATGAATTTGAGATAAAAATGAAATCCTGTGATGTGAATATCGGGGTATTGACTGTGCCTATTAATATAGCACAGGAGATAACAGATAAAATGATAGCGGGTGGTATTAAGGCTGTTTGGAACTTTACACCGTTCCGTATTCGTGTACCGGAAAATATTGTGGTGCAGAATACATCACTTTATGCCCATCTGGCTGTAATGTTTAACAGATTAAATGTAATTCAAGAATAATAATATGAAGATTATAGCCGTAGGAATGAACTACGTTGCACATTGCCACGAGTTACATGCTGATGAAAAATTACCGGAAGAACCGGTTATTTTTATGAAACCGGATTCGGCTCTGCTGAAAGACAGCAAGCCGTTTTTTATTCCTGATTTTTCTCAGCAGGTGGATTATGAGACAGAATTGGTAGTACGTATTAATCGTTTGGGAAAGAATATTGCTCCGCGTTTTGCCAGTCGGTATTATGATGCGGTGACGGTAGGAATAGATTTTACGGCACGTGACCTTCAGCGGCGGTTCCGGGAGGAAGGCAAGCCTTGGGAGCTGTGTAAAGGGTTTGATAGCTCGGCTGCTATAGGTGATTTTGTGCCGGTAGACAGATTTAAGGATATACAGAATTTAAACTTTCATTTGGATATAGATGGAAAAACAGTGCAGAGAGGCAACACTGCGGATATGTTGTTTAAGGTGGATGAGATAATTGCATACGTTAGTCGGTTTTTTACATTAAAGATTGGAGATTTGCTCTATACGGGGACTCCTGTGGGAGTAGGGCCAGTCGGCATAGGACAGCATTTGCAGGGGTATTTGGAAGGTGAGAAATTATTAGATTTTTATGTAAGATGAAAATAAGAGTAGGATTTGGATTTGATGTGCACCAACTGGTAACCGGTCGTGAACTATGGCTTGGAGGAATAAAATTTGAACATGAATTGGGGCTATTGGGACACTCGGATGCCGATGTGTTGATTCATGCCATTTGTGACGCTTTGCTGGGAGCTGCCAATATGCGTGATATAGGTTATCATTTTCCTGATACTGCGGGTGAATTCAAGAATATTGATAGCAAGATTTTATTGGCTGAAACGGTGGACCTGATTGCTGCAAAAGGATATAAAGTAGGTAATGTGGACGCAACGATTTGTGCTGAACGTCCTAAATTGAAAGCGCGGATTCCGGAAATGCAGTTGGTACTTGCTCATTTGATGGGGATTGATGTGGATGATGTTTCCGTAAAGGCTACCACTACAGAGAAACTGGGATTCACGGGCAGGGAGGAGGGCATTTCCGCTTATGCCACTGTATTGATAGAGAAAGCGGAATGATTTGTTGCGCTTTATTGGGAAATATCTTCTGGCAAGATCTTGCCGGAAGATTATAGGATAAGGCCGAATGCTAGTAATACGCCGAATAGCAGCATATTGCGGGAGGTTTCTCCCAATATGCTGTTTAATTCTTTTCCCCTGTTGATTTTTACCATTCTTTGCCATGCCATGAAGTGAGGTAACAGATAAATTTGGGGTAATAATGCAGCCCAAATGTGCCCGGTAGGAATAAACAATAAACAAAGCCATGCGGCAGCCAATCCCAAAAATAAGTATAATTGTTGCCCTGCATTGGCTCCCCAGCGTACTACGATTGTTTTCTTTCCGCTTTTTGCATCCTGATCGCGGTCACGGTAATTATTCACCATCAACAAGGTATCTATAATCAGTCCGCAAGCTAGAGAGGCGAGTGTCACATTCCAAGTCCAGTCACGGCACATCACATAGTAAGTGCAGCCTACCGGTACAAATCCGAAAAAGACAATGACAAGTATGTCTCCCCATCCGTGATAAGCTAGCGGATAAGGTCCTGCTGTATAAAGAAAAGCGAATAAAACACATAAAATTCCTACTGGAATCATTTCAATCCCTCCATAAGCTAATAGGCATAACCCTGCTAAACAAGCTGTTGCTGTGGTCAGGGCGATTCCCTTTCTCATGGCGTTCAGTGTGATCCATCCTTGCGCGCAGGCACGTTCAGGACCCAAACGGTCTTCACGGTCACTGCCTTTCAGATAATCAAAGTAATCATTAATGAAGTTGGCGTCTATCTGCATCAGAAAAGCGAAGGCAAAGCAAAGCAATGCTGGTGTCATTTGGAAGCCGCTGTCTGCATAGGCCAAGGCACATCCCAGTAAAACCGGAGTGGCGGCTCCTGCCAATGTTTTAGGGCGGGCGGCTAGAAGCCATGCTTTTATTGAGTTAACTTGAACAATTTCCATTTCTATTTATAATTAAGGTTGTGCAAAGATAAAACAATTAATTCTGTATCTTTGTCTCCAAATAGAAAGGATTATGAAGAAACAGTTTCTTTTTTTGCTTTTAGCGGTTATTCTTTTGTCTTCTTGCGCCACAGCTACTTTGTCCGAGTTTCCGGGGGTAGGGCGTGTGAAGCAATATGATTTTTATAGTTATGATATTCCACCCGCTTTTGACGGTTTTCGGATAGGGTTTGCTTCGGATTTTCATTATGAGAGTCGCTTTAAGAGGAGTGAATTGAACAGCGCGGTGCGGGCATTAAAGTCCATGCATGCCGATGTCTTGCTGTTGGGTGGAGATTATCGTGGCAAGAAAGGTGGAAATCTGGATACTTTGTTCACCGCCTTGAGCAGAGTTTATACGCCTTACGGAACATTCGCTGTGATGGGAAATCATGATTATGGCTATTGTTATTCCGAAGTGGTGGAGGCCATGCAAAAGAATCATGTGCGGTTGATGGAACATAAAAGCTATAAGCTGATGAAAGATGGTCAGTATATTATAGTGAGCGGTGTACGCAATCCGTTTGATTTAAAAAAGAATGGTGACTCTCCATCCCAGCATTTTCTGGCGGATGATTTTATTATATTGCTCACGCATACTCCCGATTATGCAGAAGATACCGATGTATCGAATGCCAATTTGGTGTTAGCGGGGCATACTCATGGTGGGCAGGTGAGCTTGTTTAAAAAATATTCTCCGGTAAAGCACTCTATTTATGGAAACCGTTTTCTGACTGGTTGGAAAGAGAATAGCAAAGGTACTCCGATTATTATAACCAATGGATTGGGTACTTCGCGCGTTGACGTCCGTTTATTTACTCCCAGCGAAGTTGTTCTGGTAGTCTTGCATCGTGTTGAAAAGCAGAAAGAATAGACTGTTTGTCCGTTAATAATGTACAGGGTGTCCATAATCGGACACCCTTTTTTATGTTTACTTGTTGATACTTAGTGGATTAATTCCATGGCATGTACTTTGCACTTTATAAAGTGAAGCGACTCAAGAAAAAAAACGGATCATGTTGCAACGTTTTGAGAGTCATTTGCGTCTTATAAATAAAGACACAAATAAACACGAATTATAAACATTAAAAATAAGACATTATGAAAACTACAATGCTCACTAAAGCCATGATGGCAGTTCTTTTTGCAATGACAAGTGTATTAACATTGAATGCGGCCAAGCCTGTGAAGATTACAAATGAAGAGGTGGAAAATGGTCGGGTGTCGGCTAAGGTCGTTTATGAACAGGAAGGTACTTTCCTGACTCCGGAGTATCGTTTTGAGTTCAGATACAACGATAAGGGACAAATCATAGAGAAGAAAAGTATGAAATGGAATGGCACGGATTGGATAAATTATTATTGTATGGAAGTTACGTACACAGACACAGAAGCGCATATTGATTATTCTTTGTGGAATAAAAATAAAAAAGCGTTTGTCCCTACGCAGAAATATGTATATACGTTAGATGAAGCTGGGAAGTTTTTGGCGTGGCACTCATATAAAAAGGATACGACAGGCTGGGAGTTGGACGGATTGATAAATAGTAAGGTACTGCTGGCAAAGCGTTAATGGAGTGCGTCCTTTGAATTTTAGATTAAATAATTGATGTGTTTTTCCCCGGGGAATTTGGATTGTATCCTCCCGGGGATTTTTATTTTTTCAGTCGTTCATATACTGCCGGATGCAGGAAATATCGTATATCTCGTCCTTCCGCCAGTGCCTGTCTGATAAAAGTAGAACTGACTTCCAATAACGGAGTATCGGCTAATTGCACGGAAGGAGGAAGGGTTGTTGGATCAATAGTGAAATTCGGACGGGGATAGATCATTACATGATGATTCTTTAAAATCTCCTCTGCTTTGTACCAACGGGGGAATAGAAGCCAGTTGTCCGCCCCAATGATAAGGGTGAATTCCCGGTTGGGATAGGCTTTGTGTAAAGCATCCAATGTGTGTATAGTATAGGAAGGACGAGGCAGGTGGAATTCGAAGTCGGAAGCCCGGAATTTGGGATAATCCGCAATGGCCAGTTTTACCAGTTCCAATCGCAGATTATCATCCCATAAATCCGTTTGTTGCTTTAATGGATTGTGAGGAGAGACGAGAAACCATATTTCATCCAGTCCATTATATTCACATAAATAATTGGCAAGTGCCAGATGGCCCATGTGGATAGGATTGAATGAGCCGCCGAAAATACCAGTCTTTATCTTACTCTTTTCCATTTATTGTAATTCCATACTTGTCCTACAGTGACAATACCCATTGCTATGGCAATAATGTATTGCTCCATTGCCATTGCAATGATGCCTACAGCCAAAGCTATAAAACCAATGAGGATACAAAGTATCGACATTCTTTGGGCCAGTTTTTTCGGATCTTTGATCATCGTCTTATTGTTCAATAAAGTTTCTAATAACTTTCAGTGCTTCCGCCTTTGCCTTCTCCAAATCGTCATTTACTATCACGGTATCGAATTTATCGGCGAACCCCAATTCGAATTCTGCTTTTGCGATTCGGCTTTCAATCACTTCGGGGGCATCAGTACCACGGCCTTGCAGGCGTTTACGGAGTTCTTCTACACTGGGTGGTTGAATGAAAACAGACAATGCGCGGCTGCCATAATATTTTTTGATATTACATCCGCCTACCACATCTACGTCAAAAATCACATTTTGTCCGGCTTCCAATTGTTTTTCCACTTGTGCTTTCAAGGTTCCGTAGAAACGGTTTTCGTATACTTCTTCGTATTCCAGAAACTCATTATTGGCAATGCGTTGTCTGAATTCCTCAGGAGATAGGAAGAAATATTCCACACCATGCCGTTCTTTTCCGCGAGGAGGGCGGCTGGTGGCAGAAATAGAGAAAGACAGGTTCAGGTTTTGTGTCAACAGATAGTTGATAATGGTTGATTTGCCTGAACCCGAGGGGGCTGAAAAAATGATAAGTTTTCCTGTTGCCATATCTTGATTCTTTGCTTATGAGAATGGTGTCCGGTATGTGAACCGGTTACATTACATTTAACACCTGTTCTTTGATTTGTTCCAGTTCGTCCTTCATCTGCACTACGATGTTTTGCATTTCGGCATGATTGGATTTGCTGCCAGTCGTATTGATTTCGCGTCCCATTTCCTGTGCTATGAAACCAAGTTTTTTTCCTTGTCCATGACCGCCTGCCATGGTTTCACGGAAATATCTCAAGTGATTGCTCAGTCGTTGTTTCTCTTCGTTAATATCTAATTTTTCAATGTAATAAATCAATTCTTGCTCCAGGCGGTTTTTATCATAATCCACACTGATGGTCTTTTCCAAAGCATCTGTAATGCGTTCACGTATCTTGGCTACACGCTCTGTTTCGTAGGGTTCGATGGACTTTAACAAACGCTCGATGTTGTCAATCTTTTCGTTGAATTTCTTTTCCAAGGCGGTTCCTTCCTGTTTGCGGAAATCTACCAAATGGTTGATGGCCTCTTCCACTACCCGGCGGACTACCTCCCATTCGTCTTCCGAAAGTTCTTGTACATCGGCTTTGGTCAGTACGTCAGGCATTCGTAGAAGGGTTGCAAACCAATCTTCGGGCATTGGTATATGGGTCATTTCGGAAATAGATTTTATCTGATTGTAGTAGTTTTCTACAAGGGCGGCGTTAATGGGAGTGGCTGTATCCGAAACGTCTTTCTCTATCCACAGGCTGAAATCAACTTTACCGCGTTCCAATGATTTGGAAATCATATTGCGGATTTCCATTTCTTTTTCACGGTATAAAGGAGCGATCCGTGTAGACAAGTCCATTGCTTTACTATTTAAAGACTTGATCTCTACGTTAATTTTTTTTTCTTCGAATATAGCGGTTGCTTTACCGTATCCGGTCATTGACTGTATCATAACTAATATGTTTTTTTGCAAAAGTAATCTTTTTATGGAAATGAAGTATAAATAAAAGTGTATATTTGCAGATTATATTATATAAGTAGAGCATTATGTCGTGTATTTTGCATATTGAAACTTCAACAGAGGCCTGCTCTGTTGCCGTCAGTGAGGATGGATTGGCGGTGTTCTCCAAAGAGGATTTGAAAGGACCTTCACACGCCGTGCAGCTGGGCGTATTTGTAGATGAGGCTTTATCTTTTGTCGACAGTCATGGTATGCCGTTGGATGCAGTGGCTGTGAGTTGCGGGCCCGGCTCGTACACAGGGCTGCGTATTGGTGTTTCTATGGCGAAGGGTATTTGCTATGGACGTAATTTGCCACTTATCGGTCTGCCGACATTGGAGGTGTTGTGTGTGCCGGTGTTGTTACATCATGATTTGCCTGAGGATGCCTTGCTCTGTCCTATGATAGACGCACGTCGCATGGAAGTCTATGCAGCTGTTTATGATCGCGCATTGGGCGTGAAAAGGGAAATAGCCGCCGATATTGTTGATGAGCATTCCTATTTGGAGTTCCTGAATGAACATCCGGTCTATTTTTTTGGTAACGGTGCAGCCAAATGCCGTGGGCAGATTACTCATCCCAATGCTCATTTTATTGATGACATCCGTCCGTTAGGTAAATGGATGTTCCCATTGGCAGAAAAGGAAATGGTAAGGCAGAACTTTAAGGATGTGGCTTATTTTGAGCCTTTCTATTTGAAAGAGTTTGTAGCTTCCAAACCCAAAAAGCTTTTGTAACAGCCGATGAACAAATCAGTGCATAAATCATAAATTTTAAATATATATGGAGTATAATACTCAACAACGAACTTTACCCCTTCCTGAATATGGCAGAAGTGTGCAGAACATGGTAGACCACGCCTTGACCATCGAGGACAGAGCTGAGCGCCAACGTTGTGCGAATACGATTATCAACATTATGGGCGGTATGTTTCCGCATTTGCGGGATGTGCCCGATTTCAAACATAAATTATGGGATCATTTGGCTATTATGGCCGATTTCAAGCTGGATATCGATTATCCGTATGAAATTGTGAAGAAAGAAAGCCTGGAGGTGAAACCCGATATGTTGCCTTATCCGCATAATGGAATCCGTTACCGTCATTATGGACGTATTTTGGAGAACATGATTAAAAAGGCAGTGGACTATCCGGAAGGTGAGGAGAAGAAGCAGCTGATCAGCCTGATTGCAAACCACATGAAGAAATGTTTCCTGAACTGGAACAAAGACGGGGTGGAGGATCAGAAAATCTTGGATGATCTTCGCGATTACTCTAAGGGAATGATTAATCTGACCCCTGAAGACCTGCATTTGAATGAACAACAACGTGTTTATGTTCCACGCAGGCCGCAACAGAACAACAATCAGCGCAGACCGCAACAAAACAACAACCAAAGAAAGAAATATTAATTCCTAAAAAATGATACCATGGCTTCGTTTGTAATTGAAGGAGGACATAAATTGCACGGCGAAATACACCCGCAAGGTGCTAAAAATGAAGTGTTACAGATTCTTTGTGCCACTCTGCTGACCTCGGAAGAAGTGACCGTAACTAATATTCCGGACATTCTGGATGTGAACAATCTGATTCAGTTGTTACGTGATATGGGTGTCAAGGTATCAAAAACAGGGATTGATTCGTATACATTTAAGGCTGACACTGTGGATTTGAACTACTTGGAGAGTGATGAATTCTTAAAGAAATGTTCCAGTCTGCGTGGATCAGTCATGTTGGTTGGTCCGTTGGTTGCCCGTTTTGGAAAGGCTTTGATTTCAAAACCGGGCGGTGACAAGATTGGCCGCCGGCGTTTGGACACTCACTTTATCGGTATTCAGAGACTGGGAGCCTGTTTTAATTATGATGAGGAACGAAGTGTTTTCAGTATTTGCGCAGAGCATTTGGAAGGTACTTATATGTTGCTGGATGAAGCTTCGGTTACCGGTACGGCTAATATTGTGATGGCTTCTGTCCTGGCGAAGGGCAAAACGACCATTTACAACGCAGCTTGTGAACCTTATCTGCAACAACTTTGTCGTATGTTGAACCGCATGGGGGCGAAGATTTCCGGTATTGCATCTAATTTGCTGACTATTGAAGGAGTGGAAAGTCTGCATGGCTGTACGCATCGGGTGTTGCCTGATATGATTGAAGTAGGTAGTTTTATCGGAATGGCAGCTATGACAGGAAGTGAGCTTACCATTAAGAATGTATCGCATGAAAATTTGGGCATTATTCCAGAAAGTTTCCGTCGTTTAGGTATCAGAGTGGAACAGCGGGGAGATGATCTGTTTATCCCCGAGCAGGAACATTATCAGATCGAATCGTTTATTGATGGCTCTATTATGACCATAGCAGATGCTCCCTGGCCGGGGCTGACTCCCGACTTGCTCAGTGTGGTACTGGTGGTGGCTACACAGGCGAAAGGCAGTGTACTGATTCATCAGAAGATGTTTGAAAGCCGCCTGTTCTTTGTGGACAAGCTCATAGATATGGGAGCACAGATTATATTATGTGACCCTCATCGTGCCGTTGTGATAGGGCATGACCGTAATTTCCAGCTTCGCGCCGGAAATATGATTTCACCCGATATCCGTGCCGGTATCGCTTTGCTGATAGCGGCAATGAGTGCCGACGGTATAAGCCGCATACACAATATAGAGCAGATAGACCGGGGATATCAGAATATAGACCAGCGTTTGAATGCGCTTGGCGCACGTATTACTAGAATTTAGAGAAATCAATCATGATTAAGAAAGATGAAGTTTTCAAGATTGGTATATTCAACAAACCGCATGGAGTAAAAGGAGAAATCTCATTCACTTTTACGGATGATATTTTTGACCGTGTGGAATGTGAGTATCTGGTCTGTTTGTTAGACGGTATATTCGTGCCTTTCTTTATTGAAGAGTATCGTTTTCGTTCAGATACCACTGCTTTAGTCAAACTGGAAGGGGTGGATACCTCGGAAAAGGCCCGTATGTTTACGAATGTAGAGGTCTATTTCCCGAAGAAATATGTCGGTGAGGAGGAAGATTCGGATGATATACCTACCTGGAACTATTTTATTGGCTTTAAGGTGGAAGATGTGAATCATGGTGAGTTGGGCGAGATTGTGGCGGTGGATGACAGTACGATGAATGTCCTTTTTGCCATTGAGAAGGATGGCGAGGAACTTTTGCTGCCTGCCCACGAGGAATTTATCATCAAATTGGATAAGAAAAAGCGTTTGCTGACGGTCGAAGTACCTGATGGCTTGATATAAATATAGAAGGTGCGCACAATGAAGAAAAAAGGAAGGAAAGCATTTTGGCATAATTTCAAGTTTAAGTATAAACTGACCATTACCAATGAAAATACGTTGGAGGAGATTGTGGGACTGCACGTTTCCAAACTCAATGGTGTGTCTGTATTGCTGTCTGCCGTAACGGTAATTTTCCTGATTTCGGCAACTATCATTGTTTTTACTCCTTTACGTAACTATTTGCCGGGATATATGAACAGTGAGGTACGTGCGCAGGTGGTGACCAATGCCTTGCGGGCCGATTCATTACAACAAGTGGTGACGAGGCAGAATATGTATATCATGAACATTCAGGATATATTTAGCGGGAAAGTAAAAGCTGATACAGTCCAATCTATCGACTCTCTGACCATTCTTCGTTCTGATTCTTTGATGGAACGTACCAGGCAGGAAGAAGAGTTTCGCAAGCAATATGAAGAATCGGAACGATATAATCTGACGGCTGTTGATGATAATAATGCCGCTTCCGGATTGATATTCTATCGTCCTACACGGGGCATGATGTCATCTAATTTTGACTTGGAGAACAGGCATTACGGTGTGGACATTGCCGCTAATCCAAATGAAAGTGTGTTGGCAACATTGGATGGGACAGTGATTTTGTCTACTTATACGGCAGAAACCGGTTATGTTATTCAGATACAGCATGGACAGGATTTTGTGTCGGTGTATAAACATTGTGGTTCGTTATTAAAGAAAGAAGGAGATCCGGTGAAAGGTGGTGAAGCTATTGCATTGGTAGGAAATACCGGTGAAAAAACTACCGGACCGCATCTGCATTTCGAATTATGGCATAAGGGACGTGCGATTGATCCCTCAAAATACATTGTATTTTAACAACATTATGAAAAAACAAATAGCGATATTAGGTTCTACCGGCTCTATCGGTACACAAGCTTTACAGGTAATAGAGGAACATCCAGATTTATATGAGGTCTATGCGTTGACAGCCAATAACAGGGTCGATTTATTGGTAGAACAAGCCCGTAAGTTCATGCCCGAGGCGGTAGTGATAGCCAATGAGGAAAAATACCTTCAATTGAAAGAGGCGCTGAGTGATCTGCCTGTCAAAGTATATGCAGGAGCGGATGCGCTTTCTCAAATTGTGGAATCACAACCTATTGACATTGTACTGGCTTCTATGGTAGGGTATGCCGGATTGCGTCCTACTATAAATGCGATAAAGGCAGGTAAAGCTATTGCTTTGGCTAATAAAGAAACACTGGTTGTAGCCGGGGAGTTGATTAATGCACTGGCAAATCAGTACCATATACCTGTACTTCCCGTGGATTCGGAGCATTCGGCTATCTTCCAGTGTCTGGAAATAAATAACCGGTTGGAGAAAGTGATCTTGACAGCTTCAGGAGGGCCGTTCCGCACTTATACCATGGAGCAGTTGCAAACAGTGACCAAAGCACAAGCTTTGAAGCATCCCAATTGGGAGATGGGAGCGAAGATAACCATTGATTCGGCTTCCATGATGAACAAAGGGTTTGAAGTGATTGAGGCTAAATGGTTATTCGGAATGCGTCCGGAGCAAATTGAAGTGGTAGTTCATCCACAATCTGTCATTCATTCTATGGTGCAGTTTGAGGATGGGGCCGTGAAAGCACAGTTGGGCATGCCCGATATGCGTTTGCCTATTCAATATGCTTTTTCGTATCCGGAGCGCGTGAAATCTTCTTTCGAGCGGTTGGATTTTGCCCGTATAACAGACCTGACTTTTGAACAGCCTGATACCAAACGTTTTCGTAATTTGGCATTGGCATACGAGGCTTTGTATCGGGCCGGAAATATGCCCTGTATAGTGAATGCAGCTAATGAAGTGGTGGTGGATGCTTTCCTGAAAGACAAAATATCTTTCCTGGGTATGAGTGATGTCATAGAACAGACTATGGGTAAAGTTGCTTATATCAAGGAACCGACTTATGAAGACTATGTGGATACTGATGCTGAGGCGCGTCGGGTAGCGTTGTCCCTTTTGTCATCTTAAATGGTAGTTGGCAGAGAATTATGTTAATTATAAATTATAAAATAGTAAATAGTTAGATGGAAACATTTTTGATTCGTGCTCTTCAATTGATAATGAGCCTTTCATTATTGGTCATTATTCATGAGGGAGGACATTTTCTTTTTTCACGTCTTTTTAAAGTAAGAGTAGAGAAGTTCTACATATTTTTTGATCCGTGGTTTTCTTTGTTCAAATTCAAACCGAAGAACAGTGATACGGAATATGGTATTGGCTGGGTGCCTTTGGGGGGATATGTGAAAATTTCGGGTATGATAGACGAGTCTATGGATACCGAGCAGATGAAACAGCCTGCTAAGCCATGGGAATTTCGTTCAAAACCGGCTTGGCAGCGTCTGCTTATCATGGTGGGTGGTGTCTTGATGAATTTCTTGCTGGCTATCTTCATCTATTCCATGATTTTATTCCATTGGGGAGATTCTTTTGTATCGCTGCAAGACATGACTCATGGTATGAAATTTAATGAGCGTGCCCGGGAAATAGGTTTCCGTGACGGTGATATTCTTCTTCGTGCAGATGAAAAACCATTGGAGCGTTTCGGGGTGGATATGCTTCGTGATATTGCTGAGGCACGTACAGTGACTGTATTGCGCGACGGAAAGGAAGCCGAAGTATATATGCCTGAGATCAGCTTGTTGGATATAGCAAAGGATGATCCGATGTTTGTTACGGCGTTAGTTCCTAATGTCGTTGACTCGGTGATACCGGGCGGTGGCTTGGATAAGGCCGGTATACAGAAGGGAGATAGTCTGGTCGCGGTCAATGGCGAGAGGTTGAACTCATGGAATGCATTGGTGGAAAAACTGGATAATATGCAGGCTGATGCGGAAGCTACAGGAGATAAAGATGCTTCTCTACAAATGGTATATTCGCGTAACGGACTGCGTGACACCGTGACGGTGCGTACAGACTCTTTGTTTAGAGTGGGTGCAACATTCTCTTCATTGGCTGATTATAAAGAAACAACCCGTGAATTTGGTTTCTTTGAATCTTTTCCTGCAGGGGTACAATTAGGAGTAAATACATTAAAAGGATATGTGAACGATATGAAATATGTGTTCACCAAAGAAGGAGCCAAGAGCGTAGGTGGTTTTGGAACGATAGGAAGTATTTTTCCGAAAGTATGGGATTGGCATCGCTTTTGGGAAATGACTGCTTTTCTGTCAATCATCTTGGCGTTTATGAATATTCTGCCTATTCCGGCATTGGATGGCGGACATGTATTATTCCTGCTTTATGAAATCATTGCCCGCCGTAAGCCGAGTGACAAGTTTATGGAATATGCGCAGATGGTAGGTATGTTTTTACTGTTTGCCTTGCTCATTTGGGCGAACTTTAATGATATCATGCGATTCTTGTTCTAGGTCTGCATGACAGAAAAGGACACGGCATTTTTATAACAATGCCGATAGGCACGGATTTCCGCAAAGATTGAATCAATCGTCTTTGCGGAAATCTGCGTTTTTTATATTGTTTCTCTCCCGTGGTGAAAAAAAGACATAAAAAAAGAGCGAAAGTTTTTATCAAACCCGCTCACATCCTGAAGAACCCCCCTCCATTATGGGGTTCTTTTCATCTTTCTCGTCTCAGTTGTGTTATCCTCTCTCTCTTGTACCTAAAAAAACAACTCTTTTAATACCTATAAAACTAATCTCCTGAAAACTTTCTTTTTCTAATTACCTTAAATCTTACTACTAATACCTTTCTAAATCAATCTTTCTTTACCTAAATCTAATACCTTAAATTAAAATCTTTACCTTAATACTTAATACCTAATTTTGTTCTTTTCTTTATTAACTTAATATTTGGTTTCACAACCACATTGCAAAGGTACGGCTTTTCTTGAAATTAGCAAGTAAATATATGCTGAAAAACATAAAAAAGGGTGAATTCATGATATATATCAAGAAAACACCCCTTTTTTATTTCTTTTAGCGTTATCGCACACGGATGATGCGTTGATTACTGCTGCCCCGAAATTCCAAGTAAGGAGAGTACAAATCCGGCTCAAATCGTCCGTCTACTATAACATCCACATAATCCAGTATCGGTTTTAACATTTCATCGTTTTGTATCTGTTCAAATGTATATCCAGTATAACACCAGATGTTTTGTCCGGTAGCTTCTTTGATCTGTTTGACCAGAGCCAGGAATTCTTGGGGATGATAAAGTGGATCTCCACCGGAAAAGGTGATTCCGTCCAATAATGGATTGGCATTTATTTCGCAGATCATTTTTTCTATTTTTTCCGGTGTGAGCGGAGTGCCTGCCGATGGATTCCAGGATTCGGGATTCTGGCAACCGCGACAATGGTGACGGCATCCGGCCAGATAGATGGAATAGCGGATGCCTTCACCGTCGACTATTGTTTCAGGATAGGTAAATAACAAGTTCATGCTGATTATCCATGCTTTACCCGGTCACGTTCTTCAGCACGCTTGGCTGAATTCCAAGTGCTGAGGTCGCCTGTCAAATACCCGGTAATGCGACGCATTCGCATTATATTCTCGCTCTGGCAAACAGGGCACTTGTCGTAAATGACTCCTTTGTAACCGCAAGCCTGACAAGTATCAACAGGATGGTTGATGGAACCGTATCCAATGCCTTCGTCATGCATTACTTTTACAATCTTGGCTATGGCTTTTACATTTTTCTGAGCTTCTCCGTCCAGTTCCACGTAAGTGATATGCCCTCCGCGGGTAATGGCGTGGAAAGGAGCTTCCCGTTTTATCTTCTCGGTGATGGTGATGGGCTCTTTTACATCTACGTGGAAAGAGTTTACATAATAGTCATTGTCCGTCACGCCGGGAATGATGCCGTATTTGCGGCGGTCCATACGGGTGAAGCGTCCGGAAAGTCCTTCGGCAGGAGTGGCAAGTACGGAGAAATTCAACTGATATTTCTGTTTGTATTCGTCTGCCACTTTATTCATTTCCGTAACGGCTTCGAATAATGTATCCCATGCTTTCTGGCTATGTGCGTGACCTTCTCCATAAAGAGCCATCATGGCATTGTGTCCGCCGATAAAGCCTATCCCTAATGTGCCTTGACGCAATACATCCCCCACCTGGTCGTTGGGCGAAAGTTTTCCTCCGCCTTTCCACACATCATTCCCCATCATGAAAGGGAACTGGCGTGCCAAGGCTGTACGTTGATACTGGTAGCGTGCATACAATTGTTCGGCAATCAGTTCGGACAAAGCATGTACACTTTCCATGAATATTTCTTTTGCTTTTCTTTCTATGGCCTCTTTCTTGCCTGACTCTTCCAGACTTTCTGCCTTGATGCGTGCTTCGATGGCCAGCCGGGGCATATTCATGGTGGTGAATGACAGGTTGCCACGTCCTAATGAACTTTTTTCACCTGCTATATTTTCGTATACGCGGGTACGGCATCCCATAGTTGCCAGTTCATAGCGGTAACGTTTAGGGTCCTTGATATCCCATTTCTCATTTTTGTTATAAGGAGTATCCAAAAACATAAAATTAGGGAATAAGGCTTTTGCGGTGGTACGGCAGGCTTTCAGAAACAAGTCGAAATTGGGAGTCTGGAATTCCATTTTGCCTTCCAGTGCCGCTTCGAAGTTTTCCATGGCTTTCTTATAGTCCTCTTCGGAATAAGATACTCCGTCTTTAACCTTGAATATCTGTATGGGGAAGACCGGTACTTCGCCACGGGTACCCAGGCCTTCGATGGTAGCTTTCAGCAGTTCCTCTATGACCATGCGGCCTTCGGGAGAAGTGTCTGTTCCATAATTGATGGAACTGAACACGACTTGGTTTCCCCCTCGCGAATGCATGGTGTTCAGGTTGTGGATGAATCCTTCCATGGCCTGATGTGTATCTTTGCGCGTCATGGCGTATGCTTTCTCTTCAATTTTCTTGAGAGCCTCTGTTCCGGGTTCTTTTCCCTCTACTTCTATATAAAACTCGGTTAAAGTTTTCAGATGTTTGCGAAATGTCTTCCGGACCCCTTCCGCCATAAAGAAGTCGAAGGCGGGAATAGCTTGTCCGCCGTGTTGCTCGTTCTGGTTTGTCTGGAATATGATGGTGGCCAGAGTGGCATAACTTTGAATGGACTGTGGAGTACGGATACTTCCGTTTTTAGTGCGGAAGCCGCGTTCGAACAAGTCATCCAGGTCATATTGGATACAAGTGGTAGTCTTGGTGGGATAGTAATCCAAATCATGTATATGTATGTCGCCCAACTGATGTGCTTCGGCATATTTTTTAGGCAACAGGTATTTATAGGTATAATCTTTAGTAACTTCCGAGGCAAAAGTCATCATCTGTCCGGCGGGAGTATGGCTGGACATGTTGGCATTACTCAGGTTGACATCATTTTTGTCGATGGCTACAATGCCGTCCATGATGTGCTTCATTTGCGTTTTACGGTCGCGTTCCGTATTCCGCCATTCGCGATAAATAATATATTTCTTGGCCACTTCGGGACGTACTTTCATCAGTTCCTTTTCTACCAGATCCTGAATCTCTTCCACACTGATGGTTGGAGATACGAAATTGCTGATAACCCGCATGGTAATTTCAGCAATCAGTTTGTCTTCATTGTCAATTCCGGAGGCATGGAATGCCTTGCCGATTGCATTTTTAATTTTACTGATGGAAAAGTCTTCCCGCTTTCCATCACGCTTAATAATACAAATCTCAGCGTAATTCATTGTTTGAAAAATTAATTGTTAATTTAAAAAACTTGGCTGTCCTTCCAGGCAGGTTTTCTGACTTATCTCTCCCTTAAAACGCCTTCCCGCAAATGGTTTTGTAGTGGCATATTGTTTCAGCTCTACGAGAATTACAGCAGCGGGTACTGTTGCTGATTTTCACGGCATTCCCTCTTGGAAGTGGTTAACTTCACCTTGTCGGACAGCTGCAAAGGTATAACATTTTGGGAAACTTTCTATTTAAAAAATGGATAAAAGTTTTCCAAAACGGATAACTTATTGAAGATGGGAAGGTTATAAAATGTACCACAATGCCATCATGTGGCAGACCGTTCCTCCTAATACGAACAGATGGAAAACAGAGTGCATATAGGGCAATTTGGGGAAGGAATAAAAGACAGCTCCGGTGATGTAAGACACTCCTTCACCGATTAACCAATAAATAAAAGCGGGAGGCACATGTTGGCAGAGCGGCTTGAAACCTACAAAAATGCTGCATCCCATGGCTATATAGCAAATTGTTTCCAGGTTGCTATGTTCTTTCAGGTTACAAAAACATAGAATGATCCCGGCGAGGGCGCATAGCCATACGAAACTAAGAATTCCCCATCCCCAATAATCTGCTTCCCGCAAGGCTATCAGCATGATGGGGGAATAGCTGCCTGCGATATGCAGATAAATCGAAGCATGATCGAATTTGCGCAACACTTCGCGGTGAGGAGATGGTTTGCTGGCATGATACCAAGTGGAGCTGATATAGGAAGACAGCATACCGAATAGGTAGAGCCACATGCCGCCTGTTGCCCACGGATTGCCACTTTTCATGGCAGTAAGCAACAGATAACCGCCGCCGGCGATACCTATCAGGATACCAACGCCATGTGACAGGGTATTGGCCCACTCTTCTCCTTTGGTATAGTGTATGGTCAATTTCTTATAAGTTTTTTGGAGTTAATCCCATGCTTTTTGCTTTCTTCAACATGTGTTCTAAAGCAGCATCATGCTCATTAGGGATGATTCCATCCAGTATGGCATCCTTGATAGAACTTTTCAGACTGCCTATTTCACGGCAGGGCTGCAGGTCGAATATCCGCATAATTTCTTCTCCGTCTACCGGAGGTTGGAAATTGCGTATCCGGTCTTTTTCTTCCAGGTCTTTCAGCTTCTGGCGTACCAGTTTGAAGTTATCCAGGAATTTTTGTTTTCGTGCTTCATTTTTTGAAGTGATGTCCGCTTCGCACAGCATCATCAAGTCGTCAATATCATCTCCGGCTTCAAAAAGCAGACGTCGCACGGCGGAATCGGTTACTACATCATCTGCGATAACAATGGGGCGCATGTGCAGGCTGACCAACTTTTGGACATATTTCATCTTCTCATTCATGGGCAGTTTCATCTTGCGGAAGAGATCCGGAACCATTTTCTCACCGATAAAGTTATGATTATGGAAAGTCCATCCTATACGTGGCTCCCAGCGTTTGGTACGTGGCTTGCCTATATCATGCAACAGCGTAGCCCAACGCAGCCATAGGTTGTCGGTATGTTTGGAAATATTGTCCACAACTTCCAGGGTATGATAGAAGTTGTCTTTATGGGCACGCCCGTTCCGGGTTTCCACTCCTTGCAGCGCCACCAGTTCGGGGAAAATCAAAGGCAGCAGTCCGCAGCGGTCCAGTTCTATAAAGCCTTTGGACGGTATGGGGGCGAGCAGGATCTTGTTCAACTCGTCGGCGATGCGCTCTTTGGAGATAATATGAATGCGTTCCTTGTTGCGTGACAGTGCTTCGAAAGTGGTGTCGTCAATATAGAAGTTCAGTTGTGTGGCAAACCGGACACAACGCATCATGCGGAGCGGATCGTCACTGAAAGTGATGTCCGGGTCCAGCGGTGTACGGATAGTTCTCTCTTTCAAATCGTCCAGCCCGTTAAAAGGATCTACCAGTTCACCGAAACGTGCTTTGTTCAGGCACACTGCCATGGCATTGATCGTGAAATCGCGCCGGTTTTGGTCATCCTCCAAGGTGCCGTCCTCTACTACAGGCTTGCGGCTGTCATGGCTGTACGACTCTTTACGGGCACCGACAAATTCCACTTCCGTGTCATGGTATTTAACTTGTGCCGTACCGAAGTTTTTAAAAACAGAAACGTGTGCCCCACGTCCCAGCTTCCTGCCGAAGGCCTGTGCCATTTCAATTCCGCTCCCTACTACGACTACATCTATATCCTTCGAGGGACGCTTCAGGAATATATCTCGTACATAACCTCCTACAACGTAACATTCCAATCCCAGTTCGTCTGCCGTTTCGGAGATTAACTTGAATATCTTATTATTAAAGTGTTCTTTTAGTTCCATATTCATCTTAAAGAGGGGCAAATTTACGATTTTTTGCGCAGGATAAGGAGAAATCACGCAATTAAATTGTATTTTTGCCTGCATATAAAACGATCAAGTACATGAAAAAGATAGGATTAGTAGCATTATTTGCCTTGTTGCTGGCCGGTTGTGATGATGGCGGCGAGAAGAAAGCGCAAGAAAATTTGCGTAAGGCCGAAGCGGCTTTAGAAAAAGAGAACTTTAATGAGGCCAAATTGCAGATAGACAGTATCCGCATCCTTTATCCGAAAGCGTTTGAAGCCAGAAAACAGGGAGTCAAGCTGATGCAGCAGGTGGATTTGAAAGAACAGCGGAAAAGTCTGATTTACCTGGATAGCATGATGGTGGTGAAACAAGCTCAGCTGGATTCCGTCAAGGGTAATTTTGTTCTTGAGAAAGATACTGCATATCAGGAGGTGGGTAACTATTTTTATCCCACCCAGACGGTAGAAAAGAATATAGGCCGTTCATTCTTGCGCGGACAGGTGAACGAGCAGGGGGAAATGTCCCTTACCTCTATTTATTGTGCTGGCGGTACGTTGCATCATACGGCGGTGAAAGTGAGTGTGGGGGATACCTTTGCCGAAACTCCCGCCTCGAAAGACAGCTATGAAACCACTGACTTGGGCCGTGCAATCGAGAAGGCCGATTACAAGATGGGGGAAGACGGCGGCGTTATCGCTTTTATTGTAGCGAACAAAGATAAGAATATCCAACTTCAGTTTATCGGAGACCGTACTTATAAAACGGCTATGCAACCCAATGACCGTAAGGCGATTGCAGAATTGACGGAGTTGGCGCGCATCCTGTCCGGCATGGAACAAATCCGTAAAGATAAGAAAGAAGCGAACTTGAAAATAGAGTTTGTAACCCGCAAAATGCAGGAACAGGAGGAAGAGAAGTAATGTGGATGGGAACACAAACAATGCGGATCCTGAAGAGAATCTCCCCAAAGTCCGCATTGTCCGTGTTCCTTGTTTCATGTACAGCCCTTACAATCGCTTCAAGGCCAGCTTGATCACTTTCTCTACCGGGGCGGCAGGCTCCTCTTTCAGTATGGCAGCCACTACCTTTTGTGATGCGGCTTGTGCGAATCCCAGCATGGTGAGTGCGGCGACAGCCTCGTCATGAATTTCCGTATTGCCCGGATTGGCAAACATTTCACTGTTCACCGTCTCCACGCCCGAAGTGGCGATCTTGTCCTTTAAGTCCACTATGATGCGTTGGGCAGTTTTCAGGCCGATGCCTTTTACCGTTTTCAATAACTTGTCATTACCGGAACTGATTACTCCGCACAGCTCGGAAGGGGATAAGGCCGACAGAATCATACGTGCCGTGTTGCCGCCGATGCCCGATACGGAAATCAGTAACAAAAACAACTCCCGTTCCTGTTTGGTCGAGAATCCGTAGAGTACGTAGGCATCTTCCCGGATCGCTTCATAAATATATAATTTCGTATTGCTCTGATTCTGAATGGCCGAATACGTATTCAATGAGATATTGATGCCATACCCCATCCCGTTACAATCTAAAACCACCGTTGCCGGAGTAATCTCCGCAATGTCTCCTTTAATATATTCTATCATGGTTGTTTCATTTGAAAATTTACAGTTCTTTGCAAAAATAGGACATCTATCTTTTAAATTATAAGTTCGGCAAGAATATTTTTAAATTATTAGGTCGTAGTGAACAAAAAAACGAGGCAAAATGTTTATTTTTGCAGCGAATTAACAGATAATAGTAAACTAAACCCAATAAAAGATGAAAAAAATAAGAGCGGCCGTGGTTGGATACGGTAACATTGGTCAGTATGTAGTGGAGGCTTTGGAAGCTGCTCCCGATTTTGAGATTGCAGGTATCGTCCGTCGTAGCGGTGCGGAAAACAAGCCTGCCGAGTTGGAAGCATACGCTGTGGTGAAAGATATAAAGGAATTGAAAGATGTGGATGTGGCTGTGCTGGCTACTCCGACCCGTAGCGTGGAAGAATATGCGAAAGAGATTCTGGCAATGGGTATCAATACGGTAGATAGTTTCGACATTCATACACAAATCACTTCTCTCCGCCGTTCATTGGATGAGTCGGCAAAGGCCGGTAAGGCTGTCGCTATTATTTCTGCCGGATGGGATCCGGGAAGCGATTCTGTAGTCCGTACACTGCTGGAAGCCATCGCTCCGAAGGGCATTACTTATACCAATTTC
This sequence comes from Phocaeicola sp. RTP21359st1_B8_RTP21360_211022, assembly GCF_040911965.1. Lineage (NCBI taxonomy): Bacteria > Pseudomonadati > Bacteroidota > Bacteroidia > Bacteroidales > Bacteroidaceae > Phocaeicola > Phocaeicola sp. RTP21359st1_B8_RTP21360_211022. The sequence goes on along the minus strand of NZ_JBDFXP010000023.1, from coordinate 38,422 downwards.
GGTCCGGGACGCAGCATGGGGCATTCCGTAGCAGTCCGTGCCATTGATGGAGTGAAGGATGCTTTGTCCATGACTATTCCTGTGGGAACCGGTATCCATCGCCGTATGGTGTATGTGGAACTGGAAGAAGGTGCGGACTTCAAGACTGTGGAAGCCGCCATCAAGTCGGATCCTTATTTTGTAAATGACGAGACACATGTAAAACAAGTTCCATGTGTGGACGATTTGAACGACGTGGGTCATGGCGTTAACCTGGTTCGCAAAGGGGTATCGGGCAAGACTCACAATCAGTTGTTCGAGTTTGACATGAAGATTAATAATCCGGCTCTTACCGCGCAGGTGCTGGTTTGCGTGGCACGCGCCTCCATGAAACAGCAGCCCGGATGTTATACCATGATCGAAGTTCCTGTAATTGATCTGCTGTGCGGCGACCGTGAGGAACTGATTGCCCATTTGGTATAAAGAGGTTTCCTCAAAAAGAACGATATTCTGAAAATCTCTTCTCTGTTTTATTCCGGAGAAGAGATTTTTTTATTTCCTTTGTGTTCATAAACAAAGAAATAGAACAATGATAGCAAGTATTGTATGGGATGTGGATCCTATCTTATTTAAAGTAGGTAGTTGGGAAGTGCGTTGGTATGGGCTGATGTGGGGCCTTGGTTTCATATTGGCTTATGAAATGGTAAGCCGTTTATTCAAAAAAGAGAAGTATCCGGAAGAGTGGGTGGACAAGCTTTTTGTCTATTGCATAGTCAGTACGGTCATTGGCGCCCGTCTGGGGCACTGTTTGTTTTATGAATGGGACTATTATGGCGCCCATCCTGTTGAAATATTCAAGATTTGGAAAGGCGGGCTGGCAAGTCACGGAGGGGTGTTCGCCATCATTCTGGCTCTGATGTGGTACTCGAAAAAAGTAACCCGGAAAAGTGTGTGGTGGTTGTTTGACCGCATGATACCTGCTGTGGCGATTGTCTGCTTCTGTATCCGTTTTGGTAATTTAATGAATTCCGAGATATTCGGATATCCCACCACGTTGCCTTGGGGATTTGAATTTGTCCGTTCCCGGGAGTGGCATCAGCTGTATGAAGGTTTGCCTTGCCATCCTACTCAGATTTATGAAATGCTGTATTGCCTGGTTGCCGGTGTAACTGCCTGGGTGATGTACCATACATACCATTTACAAAAGAGGGTGGGATTAATAACCGGAGTAAGCTTGCTTATATTCTTTGGCACTCGCTTTGCTCTGGAGTTTATGAAGAATCCGCAGGTTGCCGAAGAGGCGGATATGACTTTTAACATAGGGCAGTGGCTCAGTGTGCCGCTGATTCTGCTGGGGGCGTATCTCATAGCCACCAGCCGCACCCGGAAAGAATAAAGGTTCCGGGAGAGGGGGGAAGCAGGTGAAAGGATACCTTTTCAGCCTTCCGGCATCGCCCTGTATATCACGTGCGGGGCGCGTCCGTTTCTTTCTATTTTCTTTTCGCTGCTCCATTGGCGTAGTTCGCTGCCGGCTTTTGTTTTCAGCAACCCTGTCAAGGCACAATATTCCTTGCAAGTGATAATGGAGTGCTCTTTCAGATAATTTGTCAGCCGTACAAAGCGTTCTTCTGCTGAATATCGGGTGGAGGAGGTCCGGAAACCATATTCCGCCCGTTCCAGCTTCCCTTTGCTTCGTACTTCCTTACGGAATTTCCGGGTGGGTTTGAACTTTATGTTGTCAAAATGTACCGATGCGGCGCGTATCTCGCTTTTGTCCGTTACCTTGCGGCAAGTCAGTGTGGCCGAGAATGTGCCCAGTTCTCCCAGTTTTACGTTATAACCGTCTGCCAGGTAATTGGCGATAATGCTTTCCAGGTCACATAACAGACCGACGACGGTCCCTTCGTGGACGGTGGAACGCCGGGCGATGTCTTTAGCCAGGTCTTTCAGGTTTTTTGTGCCCGATACTACAATTTGCGGATACAGGGTGGGCTGTTCCTTCTCTCCCTGTATGTCGGGGGAGGTTTTGAAATCATACTTTGCTGCCATGTTTAATGCTTTTTAATAGGGAGATTAAGTCGTTTCTTGCCGAACGCTAAGGGGATTCTTTCTATTAACTTCTATAGACGCAGGCAATGGACCGTACGGTTTACTGTAGTGGACTGTACGGTCTGCTATAGTGGATTGTACAGTCTGCCATCGGAGTCTGTCTTAGTATTCAGGACAAAAGTACTTAATCATACTGGAAAAACCTATTAATTCATAGGAGAAAAGAGCTTATACGGGCAAATTAGATGTTTCCCTTGAAGGTTTGAGGGATTTTCCTTTCATTGTGGTGTCTTTCTTTTCAGTTGGTGTGCTGTAAAGGTAAGTGTTTTATGCTGATTACCGGCATACTTCGGATAGAAAAAGAGGAGGCGGGCTGACAGTAGGCTGAAGGATTATCCTTCAGGTGTTTTCTTCGATGGAATGGGGAAAAACAGCCCAAACTGAAGGCTGAAGGAAAATTGGCATGAATTTGTTTTTAGAGGTGAAAAGGCGTATGGTTCACGAGAAATGTTACATAATCCGTCACTTTTGTTGCAATGAAACAAAAATGCCGGCAGCTGTAACAAATGTTTTATAGAGGTTGCCGGCTGTCCCCTACCTTTGCCTCAGAAAAACTTCTAAAAACATTTAATGCTATGAACAAAAATCAGCAAAAGAACCGGATGGGAGCGGTCATTATTTTACTTGCCGCCGCTTGCTTGAATGGTTATGCACAACAAGATTCTACCAAAGTGTCCTCTGATTCGAAAGAGGAAGGCAATCGCAATGTCATGTTGAATGCGGCTAGTGCCAATGGTCCTCGTGAAATCTCTATCGGTCTGCCCGGTGGTGATGTGAATGTACTCGAAAATGGTCTGCCTGTGGTATATAATTCGAATCCTCATAATGTAAACACGCATTGGCGCGGAGACAGCAGCTTGGGACATACCGGATTGCTGAAGATTTCCGAAACAGCGATTACTACCGGTAATATAGGTTATGCTGTCAATTCGTTTACGGAACTCGGCTTGGATAAAGAGAAGAAAATGAATGGTGTGCTGAACTACGGCACCAATCATTTCGGTAAACAGCAATTTGACTTCAATCTGAATGGAAGCATCGGAAAAGATTGGTTTTACAGCGGCAGCATCTATCAGAATTTTGATCCGGGTTCGTTCAAACTGCGTTTTGCGCAATATCAGGACCGGACTCAGATCTATAAGTTTGCCTTGACCAAGTTCTACAATGAAGGACGTGGACAGCTCTCTGCCATCTACCATTACAGCAACAGCCATTGGTTGTCCAATGCTACCACCGGTGCACCATTTATTTATGTAGGCGATGGGAGTGTGAAGGAAATTCCCGGTTTCGGACTGGGCACTTCTTCTTATCTGCCCAATGTATCGGATATGGTTTATATGGACATGCGTACCGGCGAGATGAAAAAGATCAGTCTGTATGATGCTACGGCCAGTAAAGGAAATCAGTTGACGGTTCTGAACCGTTACCGGTGGGATAACGGGTTGGAGTGGAAAATCAATATGAAGTATGACCATGCTTTGGGTTCCTATCTGTACCAGACTCCGATGTCTATGGAGCAGAAAGTAGGAGCCGACGGCTATAGCACCAAAGGACTGGATGGAACATTGAATCCTTATGAGGGATATGTACAGAGCCGCATGTCCTGTTTCAACCGGGGGAATATAGATGAGTTCTTCTTTACCACCGAGTTGTCGCGGAAGTATGATGATATGACTTGGCGTGTGGGGGTGAACGAATGGTATTATGATGTGGACTATGCTTCGAACACTACCATGTATGACCATACGGTGGAAGAATATCCCCAAATGTTGTACAGCGCCGATACGAAGGATATTCATCATTACGGAAACACTCCTTATTATAATCTGAACCAGAATGCTTCCGAATATTACAAAGGACATGAAAACAAACTGGCTCTTTATGCTACTCACGACTGGGACATCACCGATAAATGGAATGTGTATTATGGCGCACGCTTCGAGTACCAGCGTCTGGCAGGAAAGAACCTGGCGGTATATAATGCCGAAGGCAATCCGGTAGGCCGCTTTGCCGGTTATCATATCGGGGCAGTTGCAGCCGATGGTACGAAGATAGCTCCCCGTTATTTCAGTTACAACTGGCTGAACATGGCTTTCACGGCTGCCGCCACTTATAAAATGACAAAGCAGTTTGGCTTTACCGCCGATTTCACCTACAATACCCAGCGGCCGAATATGTCGAACTTTGCTCCTGCCGAGATGCCGAATGTAGATAAGATTACGATTCCGTTGGGGCGTGCGGGTATTTATTTCAATAATGACTGGATTAGTCTGACCTCACTGTTCAGTTACATTGCCAAGACTAACAACAACTCTACCTTGAATCTGATTAATCCGAATAATGATAAGGATATTAAGGCGGCTGCATTGAGTTATGATATTGAAACAATAGGGTGGACGACGGATGCGGTGGTGAAACCTTTCAAAGGATTTGATTTCCACTTCCTGTTCACTTACCAAAGCCCGAAGTATAAGAAGTATGAAACGGGAGTGACCTTTAGTGACGGGACAACATCGGGTATCAATGCCACCGGCAATATCGTTACCGAAATTCCGAAGGTGCTGATTGAGCTGGACCCTAGTTACAACATTACCAAAGACTTGAAGGTATGGGCCAGTTTCCGTTACTTCAGCAAGACGTATGCAAATATTAAAAATGCTTATTATTTCAACGGCCGTTGGGAAACATTCGGTGGAATAAACTGGAATGTGAACAAACATCTGTCCTTAAGCGGAACTGTGATAAACTTCTTGAACCAGACCGGGGCGAAAGGAAGTATTTCGGGAGCCGAGCTGGTAGATAAGGAGAATGCGGCGGCATATAACGGCGCATGGATGGCAGGCAGCTATATCCGTCCGTTCACCGTAGAATTTGCGGCGAAAATAACATTCTGATTCAAGAGGGATTTAATTCTTCTTTATGGTGGAAAAGTAACATTTATACATAAGAATGAAACAAATGTTTCAGCCGGTAAGGCAGGTTTCCGTTAACTTTGCCGATAACGAAAAACAATCAAACAAAACTTTTAATATCCTATACTTCATGAAAACAAATCTTGTTAACCTTGCATTAGGTTTAGCCTTTACAGGAGGCGCTGTTTCTTGTCAGTCACAAAAAAATGACCTGGTTTTCGAACATCAGGGAGATACGGTGACAATCGTACATATTGCCCGTCCCGCTAAATATTTGTTGCTTCCGATTCAGGAGAGCAGCAAGGAAGGACTGGTAAGGCTGGATACTGGGAGCCCCGCAGATACCGATATGGATGTGCGTCTGGCTACAGACAGCGTTGAATATTATGTTCCGTTTGCCTTGCCTCAGGGAAGTGAGGAAGCTACTGTCATTATAAAGAAGGTGGCGGCAGATGCGCTGTGTTGGGACAGCATCCGGGTTTCGGATACATTTGATACGGCAAACAGGGATAAGTTCCGTCCGGTTTATCATCACACTCCGCTTTATGGCTGGATGAATGATGCCAACGGACTGGTTTATAAAGACGGTGAATATCACCTTTATTTTCAATATAATCCATACGGCTCCGTATGGGGAAATATGCACTGGGGACATTCCGTGAGCAAGGATTTGGTTCATTGGGAGCATCTTGACCCGGCGATTGCCCGTGATACATTGGGGCATATCTTTTCGGGAAGTGCCATTGTGGATAAACATAACAGCGCAGGCTACGGTGAAAATACAATTGTCGCTTTTTATACTTCGCACCGTAATATACCCGGTGGGCAGAGCCAGGTGCAAAGTATGGCATACAGTACGGACAACGGGCGTACTTATACGAAGTATGAACAGAATCCGGTTCTTACTCCGTTTGACGGACTACAGAATTTCCGTGACCCGAAGGTCTTTTGGTATGAACCCGAACAGAAATGGATTATGATTGTTAGTGCGGACAAGAATATGCGTTTTTATTCATCTGCCAACTTGAAGCAATGGGAATACATGAGTGAGTTTGGAGAAGGATTTGGTCCTCAGCCCAATCAGTTCGAATGTCCGGATTTCATCCAACTGCCTGTAGATGGTGACCGGACCAGGATGAAATGGGTGATGATTGTCAATATCAATCCGGGATTTGTCTATGGAGGCAGCGGTACGATGTATTTTACAGGCGACTTTGACGGGCATCAGTTTGTATGTGATACGAAACCCGAGGTGGTGAAATGGCTCGACTGGGGAAAAGACCATTATGCCACTGTTTGTTTCTCGAATACCGGCGACCGTGTCATTGCCGTACCTTGGATGAGCAACTGGCAGTATGCTAACTATACTCCTATACAACAGTTCCGCAGTGCCAATGCTTTGCCGCGTGAGCTGAGTCTGTATACGGGAGAAGACAAACAGCTTTATCTGAGTGCCGCACCGGTAAAGGAAACGGAGCACTTGCGGAAAGATTCTAAAAAGCTGGATGATTTTACAGTAAATGGCGAGAAGCGTTTAGAAACACTTTTTGAAAATAACGACGGCGCTTTTGAACTGGAATTGCAACTGGTGTCGGCTGGTAAAGAGGCTGGTTTTGAATTGCTGAACAGTTTGGGTGAGAAGGTGAAGATTTATTTGGACGCTTCGGAGGGACGTGTGGTAATGGACCGTGCGGAAAGTGGTATTGTAGATTTTGGCAAGAAGGTAAAACCGCATGATTTGGATACCGAAGAAAGTTATGCTCGTTATAAAGAGGTTACGGTGAATTATAGAAATGATTTTGCTTTGGGGACTTGGGCTCCGATAAACACCGCGAAGGCACATAAAATTCAAGTTTTTGTGGATAATGGAAGTGTGGAGTTGTTTGTTGACGGTGGCCGCGTTGCCATGACTAATCTGGTATTCCCGAATGAACCTTATAACTCTTTGCGTTTTTATAGTAAAGGAGGAGAGATGAAGATTTCAAATTTCACAATATATAAGTTAGGTTTGTAAACTAAGTATAAAGCCATGAATAGCAATAAAAATCTGTATGCCAAATTAATTCCGGTGATGCTGTGTTTCTTCGCCATGGGATTTGTAGACCTGGTGGGGATTGCATCGAATTATGTAAAAGCGGATCTGGATCTGACAGACTCTCAAGCCAATATATTTCCTTCCTTGGTCTTCTTCTGGTTCCTGATTTTCTCCGTACCTACAGGTATTCTGATGAATAAGATAGGGCGTAAGAAGACAGTTCTTCTGAGTCTGATTGTCACTTTTGCCTCTTTGCTGCTCCCTATATTTGGTGACGGCTATACGCTTATGTTGATTTCTTTCTCTTTACTGGGTATCGGTAATGCGTTGATGCAAACCTCTTTGAATCCGTTGCTGAGTAATATTATTGCGGGGGAAAAGTTGGCAAGTACATTGACTTTCGGTCAGTTTGTAAAAGCTATTGCTTCCTTTCTTGCCCCTTACATTGCCATGTGGGGAGCGATGCAGGCTATTCCTACTTTCGGGCTTGGCTGGCGGGTATTATTTCCTGTTTATATGGTGATAGCCGTTTTTGCCATCGTGTTGTTGGGGCTGACCCCTATTGAGGAAGAGAAACCCGATAAAGCGTCCGGCTTCAAAGCGTGCTTTTCCTTGTTGGGAAAACCGTTTATTCTCTTGTCTTTCATTGGGATCATGTGCCATGTCGGTATTGATGTCGGTACGAATACAACGGCTCCTAAAATCTTGATGGAGCGTTTGGATATGACATTGGCTGAGGCCGGTTTTGCAACAAGTCTTTATTTTATTTTCCGTACGGTGGGGTGCTTCCTCGGAGCCTTTATCTTGCAAAAGGCTTCTGCAAAGTCTTTCTTTGCTCTCAGTGTCGTGTTCATGTTGCTGGCAATGGTGGGATTATTTATATTCCATTCGGAAACAATTATTTATATTTGCATTGCCATGATTGGTTTCGGTAACTCCAATGTGTTCTCTATTATATTCTCGCAGGCATTGTTTGCCATGCCCGAAAAGAAAAATGAAGTTTCCGGATTGATGATTATGGGGCTGTTCGGCGGTACGGTATTTCCGTTGGCCATGGGAGTTGCCAGTGATGCCATGGGGCAGAGTGGCGCTGTGGCGGTGATGACTGTCGGAGTTATCTATTTGTTGATGTATACCTTGAAAATAAAGAAATGATTTTAATTGTAAACAGTAAATAATATCATGAATCAAATCATCGTAGGAATGGGTGAGGCACTATGGGATGTGCTGCCCGAAGGAAAGAAAATTGGTGGTGCTCCGGCAAACTTCGCTTATCATGTGTCACAATTCGGTTTTGACAGCCGGGTGGTCAGTGCGATTGGCGATGACAAGCTGGGTAATGAGATACTTGAGAATTTTGATGGCAAGAACTTGAAGTATCAGATAGAGAAAGTGCCTTATCCCACAGGAACCGTACAGGTGGAACTGGACCCTAATGGGGTACCTATGTATGATATAAAAGAAGGGGTGGCTTGGGATAATATACCTTTTACACCTGCTTTGGAAGAGTTGGCAAAGAATACCCGTTCCGTATGCTTCGGCTCGTTGGCACAGCGTAGTGTGGTTTCAAGGGAAACAATCAACCGTTTTCTGGATGTGATGCCCGAAGGAGAAGGACAATGTAAAATTTTCGATGTGAATTTGCGCCAAGGTTTCTATACGAAGGAGATTCTTTGCAACTCGATGAAAAAATGTAATATTTTAAAGATTAATGACGAGGAGTTGGTCACAGTGAGCCGTATGTTCGGTTATCCCGGCATAGACTTGCAGGATAAATGCTGGATTCTGTTGGCGAAATATAATCTGAAGATGTTGATTTTAACGTGTGGTGTCAATGGCAGTTATGTCTTTACTCCGGGTGAGATTTCATTTGTAGAGACTCCGAAGGTGGAGGTGGCCGATACGGTAGGTGCGGGCGATTCGTTCACGGCGACTTTTGTAGCTGCTATTTTGAAGGGAAAGCCGGTTGCCGAGGCGCATAAACTGGCTGTTGAGGTTTCTGCATACGTATGTACGCAAAACGGGGCTATGCCTGAGTTGCCGGCTCGTTTAAAGAATGAGTTGATTTAAATTTTAATGGTTGCGGATACTCATTCAAATTGGATTGGAAATCATATTGTCTGAGGCTGTATCGCGAAGAACCTGTAAATACAAATAGATGTAATCAGGTTCTTCGCGATGTTCTTTTTTTACTTTCTCTTGCAGATGTTTGTTTTATTGGCGGTTACCTTTTATCTTTGTTATCTATAAATACCTTGAGGAACATGAAAAAACATCTTTTGTTTTTGATTTTATGCCTTATGGGAATTCTGACATCGTGCAGTCAGAAACATACGCGCTATTACATTGGTGTTTCACAATGTAGTGATGACGAATGGCGGCATAAAATGAATCATGAAATTGTACGTGAAGCCTTGTTTTATGATGGGGTGGAGGTGGAGATCCGTACCGCGAAAGATAATAGCCGGAATCAGATAGAAGATATCAACTATTTTATTGACAGGAAAGTTGATTTATTGATTGTCGCTCCGAATGAGGCGGCGGCTGTCACTCCTGTTGTGGAGAAGGCATACGGGCTGGGAATACCTGTTGTGGTAATTGACCGTAAGATTTTGTCGGACCGTTATACGGCTTTTGTGGGCGCTGATAATTGTGAGATTGGCAAAGATGTGGGACAATATATTGTGAACCGTTTGGGAGGAAAAGGGAAGATTTTGGAGATAACGGGACTGGAAGGTTCCACTCCGGCTATGGAGCGTCATAGAGGATTGGCGGATGCCTTGAAGGCAGAGCCTGGAATAGAAATTGCCGCCAGCGTGGACGGAGCCTGGCTGCAAAGTGTGGCTGGGGAGAAAATGGATTCCATACTTCAAGACAATAAGGGTATAAATCTGGTTTTTGCCCAAAATGACCGCATGGCTGTCGGGGCTTATTTGTCGGCCAGACAGCGACAGTTGGAAAAGGAAATGTTGTTTGTCGGTATTGATGCGTTGCCTGGCAAGGGGTATGGAGTGGAGCAGGTACTGGAAGGGGTGTTGGATGCCACTTTTATTTACCCTACCGGAGGAGATAAAGTGATGCAGGTGGCGATGGATATTTTGGAGAAGCGTCCGTATGAACGGGATACTAAGTTATCAACAGCCCTTGTTGATAAAACGAATGCCCGTGTCATGCAGTTGCAGACAGACCACATTGCCGAACAGGACGGAAAGATAGAACGGCTGAATAATCAGGTGGACGAATATTGGTCAAGATACTCTGCCCAGACCATGTTTCTGTATGCATGTCTGATTATCCTGTTACTGTTTGCTGCCTTATTGGCGATCATCGTCCGTGCGTATTGGACAAAGAACCGGATGAACATGGAGTTGTCCCGTCAAAAGAAACAATTGGAGGAACAACGCGACCAACTGATCAGCCTCTCCAAGCAGTTGGAAGAGGCGACTCATGCCAAACTGGTCTTCTTTACGAATGTTTCTCATGATTTCCGTACTCCGCTTACTTTGGTTGCCGATCCGGTGGAACAGCTTTTAGAGGATAAAGACTTGACCTCTAAGCAACGATCCTTATTGAAAGTGGTACATAAGAATGTGAATATTCTGTTGAGGCTGGTCAACCAGATTCTTGATTTCCGTAAGTATGAAAATGGTAAACTGGAGTTGGTGAGAACCAATATGGACCTGCGTGCGCAATTACAGGAATGGAGCCATGCATTTCAAACATTGGCTTTGAGAAAGCATATCCATTTTGTTCTGGACGTGAACGATGACCGGACAGACTGTCTGATGGCGTTGGATGCCGAAAAGATGGAACGTGTCTATTTTAATTTATTGTCCAATGCGTTTAAGTTTACCCCGGAGAATGGAACTATCACTGTCACACTTTCTACTTTAATAAAGGAGGAAAATAGAAGATATGTCCGTCTGGTAGTTGCTGATACCGGTTCGGGAATCTCTGTCCGGCACATCCGGCATATTTTCGACCGCTTTTATCAGATGGATGTGAACCATGCAGGCTCAGGTATTGGTCTTGCTTTGGCAAAGGCTTTTGTCGAGTTGCACGGCGGGGTGATAACGGTGGACAGTGTGGAAGGAAAAGGAACAGTGTTTACGGTGGATATTCCTATGGAGATAGTGGAGGGGCAGTCTGTAGATCGGATACAGGAACCGCACACTGCACAGCCGACGGTGGTGGAGGAATTGGAGGAGACGGAAACAGAAGAAAGGCTTCCGGATGAGAATAAGGAATGCATCTTGATAATTGACGATAATGCGGATGTACGTGGCTATGTGAAATCATTATTGAAAGAGGAATATACGGTGATAGAGGCTGCCGACGGACATGCCGGATTAAAGAAAGCTATGAAATATGTGCCTGATGCCATTATCTGTGATGTGATGATGCCGGTGATGGACGGATTGGAATGTTGCAGGAAGCTGAAAATGGAATTACAGACTTCTCATATTCCGGTGATGTTGCTTACTGCCTGTTCTTTGGATGAACAGCGGATACAGGGGTTTGAATGTGGAGCGGATTCTTATATTTCCAAACCTTTTAATTCCAAATTGTTATTGGTGCGTCTTCGGAATCTGATTGATAACCATAAGCGGTTGAAACAGTTTTTCGGAGATAAGATTACTTTGTCTAAAGAGTCTGTAAGCGAGGTGGATAAAGGATTTGTGGAGCGCTTCAGAGAGCTGATAGAAGCAAATTTGACAGATTCTGAGTTAAGTGTGGAAGAATTAGGCAGTAAGATGGGATTAAGCAGGGTGCAGCTTTATCGTAAGATTAAGGCACTTACCAATTATTCTCCCAATGAACTGGTGCGTATTGCCAGATTAAAGAAAGCTGCTTCTTTGTTGGCTTCTTCTGAGAAAACCATATCCGAGATAACGTATGAGGTAGGTTTTACATCTCCTTCTTATTTTACCAAGTGTTACAAGGAATATTTCGGAGAAAGTCCTACGGATTTCTTGAAACGCAGAGGATAATTGTGGGGGCGGACACGCAGCTCCGCCCCTACAAGGAATACTTTAAATCAGTGTTGATAAATCTTTTTCGGCTACAAAAGAGAGATTATTAAGAATAATCACTTCCCTTGCTCTGTCCGGATTGTCTGTCCGGAAAATCAAGATGCCTTTATTTCCTAACAGGAAGGAATACAGATAAGTAATGCCTATTTGGGCTTCACTGAAAATGGTGATGGCGTCTGCCGCCCGCCCCGGCTGATTGTCTAGTGTGATGGCGAACACATCGGAGAGTGCCACGGAGATTCCTGCCTCTTTCAGCGTCTCGTATGCGCGTTTGGGTTCCGAGCAGATGATACGGTAAATACCATACTCTACTGTATCGGCAATGGTAGAGGCAATCAGCTGTATGCCTGCTTCTTTCAATAAGTTCAATACTTTCTGTAGTGTCCCCGATTTGTTTTCGATGAAGACGGATAATTGTTGTATAGTCATAAACTTATTTTTTAAAAGGTTTTACGTAAGTCTTTCACACGGACTGCTTTACCTTCCGATTTAGGCAGTGCTCCTTTGGGTACCAGTTTCACACGTGGGGTAACCAATATCTCATCTTTCAGTTGGCGGGTAATTTCCCGGGTCAATGCTTGCAGGCGTCCATAGTCATCGGTGAACAGTTGGCTCAATTCCACTTCTACAGTCATTTCGTCATTAGATTCGGCGGTTTCGAGTGTGATCAGATAGTCACTGCCCAATTCTTTGAATTGCAATAAAATCGTTTCAATCTGAATGGGGAAGATATTGACCCCTTTCAGGATAATCATATCGTCGCTGCGCCCTTTCATTCTGTCCAGACGTTTGTGATGGCGGCCGCAGGGGCATTCCCCCGGCAGAATGCGGGTCAGATCACGGGTACGGTATCTCAATAACGGCATCGCCTCGCGGTTGATGGTGGTCAGTACCAGTTCGCCCACTTCACCCTCGGGCACAGGTTCCAATGTGTCGGGGTCGATGATTTCTACGATATAATAGTCTTCCCATATATGCAATCCGTTTTGTTCCTGGCATTCAAAAGCCACACCGGGACCGCACATTTCGGACATGCCGAAAGAGTTGTAGGCTTTTACACCCAGCATATCTTCGATGCGGCGGCGTTGTTCTTCGGAATGAGGTTCCGCTCCTATGATCAATGTTCTCAATTTGGTGTCACGACGCGGATCAATCCCCATTTCCTGCATTACCTCGTACATACGGGCTGCGTAACTGGGAATGGCGTGCAAGGCGGTGGTTCCGAAATCGGAGATGAATTTCAACTGGCGTTTGGTGTTTCCGGCAGCGGCAGGTACAGTCAGCATTCCCAGCCTTTCAGCACCATATTGAAAGCCCAGCCCGCCGGTGAACATTCCATAGCCGGAAGAGTTCTGGAAAATATCTCCCGGACGTAATCCTACCATATAAAGACAACGGGCCACTGCATTAGCCCATTCGTCAAGGTCTTTTTGGGTATGCAGAATGACAGTGGGATTTCCGGTTGTTCCACTGGATGAGTGAAGGCGGACTGTTTTTTCCAAAGGTACGGACGCCAGTCCGAAAGGATAAGTGTCACGTAGATCTTGTTTGGTGGTAAACGGGATTTTCTGTAAATCATCCAATGAACGGATATCTTCCGGACTCAGATGATTTTCGGCAAACCGTTGTTTATAGAAAGGGGAATTCATGCAATGGCGGACAGTCTTTTGCAGTCGTTCCAATTGTAGTTTCTCAATTTCGGGTCGTGTCAGGGTCTCTAACTCTTTGTGTAAATACATAGCATTTCTTGTTTAGTTGGTTATCAGTCCGACAAAAATAGAAAAAAATATAATGCGGTTGGGAATAAGCTGACAAAATATGTATCTTTGGAGGATTTTAATTTGAAAATGTGATGAAAAAGACATTGTTTGTAATAGGTATGCTGTTATGTGGGCTTTCATTGTACGCTCAGGATATGAAAACTCTTTTTATTGCCATGCCCGATTCGGTGGCTCCTTTATTGACAAAGGTAAATCGTGAGGATTGTGTGGATTTTCTGGCAAGCAATATGAAAGCGGAAGTGAAAAATCGTTTTGGCAAAGTATCTGAACTGAAAAGACTGACGGATGATTATTTGTTTCTGCAAACCACCGGAAGTAGTTCTATGGAAATGAAACTGTTACCCTTGAATGATTCTGTAAAGGTGATTTGTGTAGTGAATACTGTTTGCGGTCCGGCTTGTGATAGTGAAGTTCGTTTTTATAATACGGACTGGCAGCAACTGGCGAAGGAGGATTTTATTCAGCTTCCCTCCGTCGGGGCTTTTTATCTGCCGGTGGATACGCTGACCGATGAGGCTTATGCCGCGATTAGAGAGAAGGCGGATATGGAGTTGGTGAAAGCCACTTTATCAGAAGACAAACCTATTATTTCTTTTACTTATACTACTCCGGATTATCTGGCAAAGACGGAACGGGAAAAATTGGTTGTATACATCAGGAAAGAACCTGTAGTGTATGAATGGAAGGGGGGAAAGTATAATGATGTATCTTTGAAATAAAGGTGGATATGTATGATAAAATAAAAGGCTGCAAACTTATCGGGTTGCAGCCTTTTATTTTGGAACTTATGTATAAGTTACAAATTACTTTTTCATACGGTTGCCGTAGCGGCTCATGAACTTGTCTACACGACCAGCTGTATCTACTAACTTGGATTTACCAGTGTAGAACGGGTGTGATGTATTAGAAATTTCCAGTTTTACCAACGGATAAGTTTCACCTTCGAATTCGATGGTTTCTTTTGTGCTACAAGTTGAACGTGACAAAAATACATCACCGTTTGACATGTCTTTGAATACTACGGGACGATAGTTTTCAGGATGAATACCTTTTTTCATTTCTGTATATTATTTTATTGTTATTATTTTTTTTACTTGTCTGGTAAACAATATTGGGTGTAATGGTCCATTTTGGACCGCAAAGATACTGCTTTTCTTTGAAATAGAAAAAACTTCGGGCTGTTTTTTCTTCTAAAAGCCTTATTTTCTTCTTTTATAGTATTGTAAGGTAGACATTACAATATAATCAGTTTGTATGTTTTAGTGAAGAAAATAGTTAATAAAATCATTTTTTATGAGATATTTTTGGTGTGAACTTGCCATAGTTAGCGCATTTATGATTACTTTTGCAGTGGAATTTAATTCACTAACAATTATAAATATTAGAACAATGGTTAATTACAAAGATTTAGGTCTGGTAAACACTAGAGATATGTTTGCTAAGGCTATCAAAGGTGGATATGCAATTCCTGCATTCAACTTCAACAATATGGAACAGATGCAGGCTATCATCAAAGCTGCAGTAGAAACAAAATCTCCGGTTATTTTGCAGGTTTCAAAAGGTGCTCGTCAGTATGCTAACGCTACTTTGTTGCGTTACATGGCTCAGGGTGCTGTAGAATATGCAAAAGAATTAGGTTGTGCAAAACCTGAAATCGTTCTTCACCTTGACCACGGAGATACTTTCGAAACTTGCAAGAGCTGTATCGACTCAGGTTTCTCTTCTGTAATGATCGACGGTTCTCACCTGCCTTACGAAGAAAACGTAGCTTTGACTAAGAAGGTGGTTGACTACGCTCATCAGTTTGATGTAACTGTAGAAGGTGAATTGGGTGTATTGGCCGGTGTGGAAGATGAAGTTTCTTCTGATCATCATACTTATACTGACCCTGAAGAAGTAATTGATTTTGCTACTCGTACAGGTTGCGACTCATTGGCTATCTCTATCGGTACTTCTCACGGTGCATACAAATTTACTCCGGAACAGTGTCACATTGATCCTGCTACAGGTCGTATGGTTCCTCCTCCTTTGGCATTCGAAGTATTGGATGCTGTAATGGAAAAACTTCCGGGATTCCCCATCGTTCTTCATGGTTCTTCATCAGTTCCTCAGGAAGAAGTTGAAACAATCAACAAGTATGGTGGTGCATTGAAGGCTGCTATCGGTATCCCTGAAGAAGAATTGCGCAAGGCTGCCAAGTCTGCTGTTTGCAAAATCAACATTGACTCAGACTCTCGTTTGGCTATGACTGCTGCTATCCGTCAGACTTTTGCTGAAAAACCGGCAGAATTCGACCCGCGTAAGTACTTAGGTCCGGCTCGTGACAATATGGAAAAACTGTACAAGCACAAAATTATTAACGTGCTGGGTTCAGACAATAAATTGGCTGAATAATTGATTCATCCTATATAAACAGAAAAAAGCTGCTTTCTTTATTGAAGGCAGCTTTTTTTGTTTTAAGACCGGTTTCGGTATTGAAGAGGGGACTTGCCTGTATGTTTCTTGAAATAGCGGCCAAAAAAAGATTGGTCAGGGAAAGATAATCGGTTGGAGATCTCTTGAATACTTAGAGATGTGGATTGTAGTAATGCTTTAATCTCAAGAATTACATGTCGGTCAATAATGCTTTTGGCTGTGTTGCCGGATACGTTTTGTACGATTGTGGAAAGGTAACGGGGAGTGATGAATAGTTCGGCTGCATAGAAAGATACCTCACGTTGGGTGGTGCAATGTTTATGAATTAATTGGATGAAACGTTTGAATATCTCTTCCTGGCGATTTATTCCTTCGGTCTTTTTTTGCAGGAACAGGTGTTGGGTCTTGTCATAGAAGTCCAGAATGAAGTTTTGAATGAAATTTTTGAAGATCTGAATGCGGAAACTATTATCCCTGTCTTCATAAAGATCTTTCATGACCAAGCTGAGTCCGATGAATGGTTTTACACGTTCTTCAGGGATGACAATGCATGGATGCTCTTTTAGAAAGTGAAAGAAGGAGGGATCCAGACGTGAGGTGATCTCCCTGAAAAGGGTGTCGGAAAAAACAATATAGGAAACGGTAAAATCATGGCTGGCGCAGGTGCAATTGAAGATACTGCCGGGGAGAAGCAGAAGTTGGGTGTTCTCCGTCACTTCGTATGCCTGCAAATCAATTTCTATGTGGGCTTTTCCGCTACGGCAATGAAAAATAGATGCGTCTGCTAACTTCATGATCTGATTGGAGCATATATCTATACTTTCTTCTATTCCGGTGATAAACGGTTCATTCTCTGGTAAACTCAATATTTCCATATTTATTCTTGTTTTGATGCAAAATTAACTATTATTTTTGTTATAATAGGAAATCTATTCCGAATTTGAACAATGGTAGCTAATAATTGAATGTGTCGGCTTGAAAAATTCCATCTACCTTTGCGTCCGAATTTAAAAGATTGGAATATGATGACATTGAACAAAAAATGGATGCGACTAATGGTATTGGTTGGTTGTGCTGCTTTGACAGCGTCGTGTAAACAGGCGCCTGTTGCACAAATGGAGGCGGAATATGCGGTATTAAAGGTATCACCGTCGGACAAAGTTTTGTCTACTACTTATTCGGCTACGATCCGTGGCCGCCAGGATATTGATATTTATCCGCAAGTTTCCGGTTTCCTTACCCGGCTTTGTGTGGAGGAAGGACAGGCAGTGCGTAAAGGGCAAGTCTTATTTATTATTGACCAAGTGCCTTATAAGGCGGCATTGGAAACTGCTGTCGCCAATGTGGAATCGGCTAAAGCCGGTCTTGCCACAGCCGAACTGACTTATAACAGCAAGAAAGAATTGTTTGCCAAAAAGGTGGTTTCAGAGTTTGATCTGAAGACTGCGGAAAACTCTTACCTGACCGCTAAGGCTGGATTGGCTCAGGCTAAGGCGCAGGAAGTCAGTGCTCGCAATAACCTTTCATATACCGAGGTGAAAAGTCCTTCGGACGGGGTGATTGGTACATTGCCTTATCGGGTAGGTGCATTGGTTAGTGCCAGTTTGCCACAACCGTTGACTACGGTTTCTGATAATTCGGATATGTATGTCTACTTTTCGATGACTGAAAATCAATTGTTGGCTCTGACCCGTCAATATGGTTCCAAAGCAGAAGCGTTGAAAAATATGCCGGAAGTGGAACTGCAATTGAATGACAAGTCTATGTATGGCGAAAAGGGACGCATTGAAACCATCAGTGGGGTGGTAGACCGTAATACGGGTACCGCAAGTCTGCGTGCCGTATTCCCGAATAAGAATGGGTTGCTGTATAGCGGAACATCGGGAAATGTGATTCTTCCGGTTACGATGAAAGGAAGTTTGGTTATTCCTCAGGCTACCACTTTTGAAATTCAGGATATTACATACGTATATAAAGTCGTGGACGGCAAGGTACAATCAGCTCCTGTCAGTGTGACCCGTGTAAATGGAGGACAGGAATATATCGTGAACGATGGATTGAAAGAGGGGGATATCATTGTAGCGGAAGGCGTAGGTTTGCTGCGTGAAGGTACTCCCATTAAAGTAAAACAGAACTAAGAAAGACTATGAATTTAAGAACCTTTATAGAACGCCCCATCCTGTCGGCTGTTATTTCTATTTCGATAGTGGTAGTGGGTATCATCGGGCTGTTCACTTTGCCCGTCGAACAATATCCTGATATTGCTCCGCCTACCATTCAGGTAAGTACCTCTTATTTTGGTGCCAGTGCGGAAACTCTTCAGAAGAGTGTTATCGCTCCGTTGGAGGAAGCGATTAACGGTGTGGAAAATATGACTTATATGACTTCTACCGCTTCAAATGCCGGAGTTGTGGATATCACTGTGTATTTCAAACAAGGGACAGACCCCGATATGGCAGCGGTCAATGTGCAGAACCGTGTATCGAAGGCAACAGGACAGTTACCGGCAGAAGTAACGCAGGTGGGTGTGACTACCTCAAAGCGGCAGACCAGTATTTTGCAGATGTTCTCACTATATAGTCCGGATGATTCGTATGATGAGAAATTCTTGTCCAACTATATCAGTATTAACTTGAAACCTGCTATTCTTCGTATCCAGGGTGTGGGTGATATGATGATTATGGGGGGTGACTATAGTATGCGTATCTGGATGAAGCCTGACGTGATGGCCCAGTATAAATTGATTCCATCGGATGTGACCCAAGTGTTGGCTGAACAGAATATTGAATCGGCTACCGGTTCATTCGGAGAAAACTCTGATGAAACTTATCAATATACAATGAAGTATAAAGGGCGTCTGATTACTCCGGAAGAGTTTGGGGAAATTGTGATCCGGTCTTCGGATAATGGCGAAGTGTTGAAGCTGAAAGAAATTGCCGATATAGAGATGGGCGAGGAAAGCTATGCCTATCATGGGGCTATGAATGGTCATCCTGGTATTTCCTGTATGATTTTTCAGACGGCAGGATCGAATGCGACAGAAGTAAACAATAATATTGATACCTTTTTGGAAGAAGCAAGGAAGGATCTGCCCAAAGGGGTGGAGATGGTTCAGGTTATGAGCTCCAATGACTTTTTGTATGCATCTATCCATGAGGTGATAAAAACCTTGTTCGAGGCCATTTTTTTGGTAATCTTAATTGTATATGTATTTTTGCAGGATATCCGTTCTACTATTATTCCGTTGGTGGGGATCATCGTGTCCTTGATTGGTACATTTGCTTTTATGTCCATAGCAGGATTCAGTATCAACCTGATTACCCTGTTTGCTTTGGTGTTGGTGATCGGTACGGTGGTGGATGATGCCATTGTTGTCGTCGAGGCGGTGCAGGCGCGTTTTGATGTGGGATATCGTTCTTCTTATATGGCTAGTATTGATGCGATGAAGGGGATTAGCAATGCGGTCATCTCTTCTTCGTTGGTATTTATGGCTGTGTTTATTCCGGTTTCGTTTATGAGTGGAACTTCGGGTACTTTCTATACTCAGTTTGGTTTGACTATGGCGGTTGCCGTAGGTATCTCTGCCGTCAATGCACTGACTTTGAGTCCGGCGCTGTGTGCTTTGTTCTTGAAACCGTATATCAATGAGGATGGAACGGAAAAAAACAATTTTGCAGCACGTTTCCGTAAAGCGTTTAATGCTGCTTTCGATGCAATGATTGAACGATATAAGAAAGGGGTATTGTTCTTTATCAAACGCAAATGGATGGTATGGACACTTCTTGCGGCCTCGGTAGTACTATTGGCTTTCTTGATGAATACAACTAAAACCAGTTTGGTGCCTGATGAAGACCAGGGGGTTGTATTTGTGAATGTCAGCACGGCGGCAGGTAGTTCATTGAAAACGACTAATGACGTAATGATGCGTATTGAAAAGCGCATGATGGATATTCCTCAGGTGCTGCATGTGCAGCGTGTGGCAGGTTATGGTCTGCTAGCCGGACAGGGTAACTCTTTTGGTATGTTGATTCTGAAACTGAAACCTTGGGATGAGCGTGAAGGAAAGGAAAATGATGTTCAGGCAGTAATCGGACAGGTATATGGCCGTACGGCAGATATCAAGGATGCCAGTATATTTGCTATTTCTCCGGGTATGATTCCGGGGTATGGTATGGGTAATGCGTTGGAACTCCATATGCAGGATAAACAAGGTGGTGATGTGGGCACTTTCTTCAATACCACTCAACAATATCTGGGTGCTCTGAACCAACGTCCCGAGATTGCGATGGCATACTCTACTTTTGATATCCGTTATCCGCAATGGACGGTAGAAGTGGATGCGTCCAAATGTAAGCGTGCCGGTATCACTCCGGATGCTGTGCTAAGCACATTGTCCGGCTATTATGGTGGGCAGTATGTTTCAAATTTTAATCGTTTCTCTAAAGTATATAAGGTTATGATTCAGGCAGATCCGAAGTATCGTGTGGATGAAAGCTCGTTGAATAATATCTTTGTGCGTATGTCTAATGGCGAGATGGCTCCTCTCAGCCAGTTTGTGACATTGACCCGCAGTTATGGGGCAGAATCGCTGAGCCGTTTCAATATGTTCAATTCTATCGCTGTAAATGCAATGCCTGCCGAAGGGTATAGTACCGGTGATGCCATCCGTGCCGTTCAGGAAACTGCCGTACAGGCACTTCCCAAAGGTTTTGGGTACGACTTTGGTGGTATTACCCGTGAAGAGACCGACCAGGGAGGTACTACCATTATCATCTTTGCTATCTGTTTCTTGATGATTTATCTGATTTTAAGTGCACTTTATGAAAGTTTCCTCATTCCGTTTGCGGTGTTGTTGTCTGTTCCGTTTGGGCTGATGGGTAGCTTCCTGTTTGCGAAGATGATGGGACTGGAGAACAATATTTATTTGCAGACCGGTTTGATTATGTTGATAGGTTTGCTTGCTAAGACTGCCATTTTGCTGACCGAGTACGCTAACGAGCGTCGTAAGGCAGGTATGAGCCTGACTTCCGCTGCACTTTCTGCCGCCAAAGCCCGCTTGCGTCCTATCCTGATGACGGCACTGACTATGATTTTCGGTCTGTTCCCGTTGATGGTTGCCAGTGGAGTAGGTGCTAATGGAAACAGTTCGCTGGGAACAGGTACTGTGGGTGGAATGGTGATCGGTACGCTGGCGTTGCTGTTTATTGTACCTTCTTTGTTTATCGTATTCCAATATTTACAGGAAAAGGTACGTCCTATTCAGTTTCAGCCGGCGGCCGATTGGCAGATTCAAGAGGAATGTGTAGAAGCAAAAGAAGAGAGACAACACCACATCGAAAGCAAAAACGAAGAGAAAAAATGAAAAAACAGATCATCACTCTGACTGTCGCAGCGCTCACACTGAGTAGCTGCGGCATATATACCCAATATAAACCTGCAACCGAAGTGCCCGATAATTTGTATGGGGAAGAGGTGGCAGTTGCTGATACCGTGGATAATATCGGCAATCTGAGCTGGCAGGAGATTTTTACAGATCCGCGGCTTCAGGAATTGATAGAGCAAGGCTTGCGGAACAATACGGATTTGCAGTCAGCACAATGGCGTGTGAAAGAGGCGGAAGCTGCTATGCTGTCAGCCAAATTGGCTTATCTGCCTTCTTTCGCTCTGTCACCTCAGGGGACAGCAAGTAGTTTTGACAAAGGAAAAGCTGTACAAACTTATACTTTACCGGTGGCGGCAAGTTGGGAAATTGATATTTTCGGCCGCATCCGTAATGCGAAACGCCAGGCGAAAGCATTGCTGGAACAGAGCCGTGACTATAAACAGGCTGTCCGGACACAGCTGATAGCCGGTATAGCTAATACTTACTATACCTTGCTGATGCTGGACAATCAGCTGGCCATTTCTGTCCGGACTGAAAAGTCCTGGAAAGAAACCGTAGATGCAACCCGTGCTCTGATGGAAGCCGGATTGGCAAATGAAGCTGCCGTTTCACAAATGGAAGCTACATATTATACTATATGTACTTCAGTTCTTGATCTGAAAGAACAAATTAACCAGGTAGAAAACAGTTTGTCGTTGTTGTTGGCTGAATCTCCTCATGCTATTGAGAGAACGGGCACATGGGACAGTTCTTATATGATGAAGGAACATTTCCCGGTAGGCATCCCTGTGCAAATGCTTGCCAACCGTCCCGATGTACGCAGTGCGGAGCGTTCGTTGGAAGTAGCTTTCTATGCCACAAATCAGGCTCGTTCCGCCTTTTATCCTTCTATTGTTTTAAGTGGAAGTGCGGGATGGACTAATTCAGCAGGAAGTATGATTGTCAATCCGGGCAAGTTCATTGCAACGGCTGTAGCTTCGTTGACCCAGCCACTGTTTAATAAAGGTGCGAACATAGCACAGCTAAAGATAGCTAAAGCTCAGCAAGAAGAAGCCAAACTGAGTTTTCAACAGGCTTTGTTGAATGCAGGAAGTGAAGTGAACGAGGCTTTGGTGAAATATCAGACGGCCCGTGATAAATCAGTTTATTATGATAAACAAATAAATTCATTAAATAAAGCTTTGGAAAGTACCTCTTTGCTGATGCAACATGGGAATACGACTTATCTGGAAGTTTTGACGGCTCAGCAGACTTTGCTTAATGCGGAGTTAACTCAGGTTGCTAACCGTTTTACTGAAATGCAAGGCGTAATCAATCTCTATCAGGCATTGGGTGGAGGTCGTGACTAATTTAGCATACTGTTATCTTCAACGTGTTGAAGAAAGAGAACGCTGTTCTCCGTGAGGAAAGCAGCGTTCTTTTATGGTTGTCAAGGTTCCACTATAACACAAACCGGATTGGATTCTTCATTGATTTCCTGTAAAAAGCTTAGCTTTCCTTCTTGGACAATTCCCGGATTTTTATCCATCCATTCGTCTATTTTCCCTATCTCCAATAAAGCGGCATACTCTCCTTCTTCTGTACAAGTGATGGGATAGAAAGGCATGAAATGCGTCAGGTCATCTGTCAGCCCCACATTGGCATCATTCATATAAGTAATATGTTTTTCTTTGTCGTAAATACCGTAGAAGGGTTTTCTCTTGTCGTATAATCCCTGTAGAGATATAAAGAAGAGATGTTGGGGAGTTTCCAGAATACCGGTTATAACGATGTAGTTGTCTGTATCCTCTTTTTGTCCCATTTTTTCAGCCGGGAAATGCCATTGCCCGGTATGGAAAGTGGTATGGACAGTAGCTTCGTGTCCTTTAATGTCGTAGATTGTGTCATTGAACGCTTTTCTGAAACGTATGCTGCCGTTGTTCAGCCAAAGTGAAGGCTGGTCTATAGGAAGAACAGTCATTGTTCCATCCTGATAATTTATATATATTAACCCTCCTATGTTGGCGTTGCCGGGTAATTGCTTGAATACGTTGATGCTGGATATCTGGTCCATGCCCATAGGATCACCTGGATTGGCAAATTCCGGCAATGAGTCTTTTACTTCTCCCTGTTCGTTGAAGTAAAGTAACGCACTTGCTTGCGGTTGTCCTATTCCTTCTCCATAATGAGCAAGAATAAGGGAGTCGGAAAAAGTAAAGTAAAGGGATGGGGAAATCTTTTGTGGTAGGTGTACTTGCCCTAGATAGTTACCTTTTGTATCGTATTTTACCAACTTGTCGGGTTGGCGATAAAAGTAGAGATTGTTGGTATGGGGGTGAATAAAGCAGTTGGCATTGCTGTAGCCTTGTGGATCTTCTCCTTTGTGCCCGATGCTGCCAAGATATTTTCCGGTTTGCTTGTTGAATGACAGGCATCGTCCGTTGGTAGAGACAAAGATATGGTCTTTAGATAACTTGATGGAATAGGAGTTGCCAATCAGGGATGAGTCTGTTGTTTCCAAAGGGATATAACGGATTTGTTTTCCCAATTGGGAGGTCTTTAATTCTGTGAGGTGTTCCAGACTTACGGCAATGTCAATTGCATTCGGGTCATTCGCTTTGTTTTGGGGAGTACAGGAGCCTAATAATAGGAGTAGGCCGCCCAGCATGATTTGCTTCTTCATAGTAGTATTGTTATGGAAGAAAAGAAGTTGTTTGCATGGGCAACTTCTTTTCTTTGTGTTTAAATGATGTTGTGTTTATTATCTTGCAGCAAAAAACAAGGAGTTTCCTGTAGCTATTCTTGCGGTAGCAATACCTTGTGCATCAGGAGTGACAGTCATGGAGGTTCCGTTTTGCAGGCTCAAAACAGCCGTTCCGTCTTCGTTCATTTTCACAAGTTCGAAGCTCTGTCCGTCGGCTACGGCATTCCATGTATTGTTTTCTTTGTTATAGACCAAATCTACAGATTTGTCTTCTCCTTTTTTGGTAATGGTATAACCGTTTTCGTTGGTTTTTACCAAGTATTCGCCATTTTCTCCTTGCACTGTTTTTACTTCACCGATAGAAGCTGTAGGGTTGGAACCGCTCCAGAATTCGATGGAATTTAAAACCAATGCGTCTGCCAGATAAGCAATTTCATAAACAGGGACAATATGGAAAGCGAGAAAGATAAGTTCGTTGACAAACTTGTTGCTTACCCCCTGGTTCCAGTCTTTCAAACTATTCCATAATCCGAAAGAACCGATGCATGATGAAAATAAGACGCTGCCACTCAACATGGCGCAAACAAGAAATGTTTTGCTTTTTTTCATGATCAATAAAGTTAAGTTTATAAAAAGTAATTTTATGACGATTTCCTACAATAAAACGATTTAATCGTCACGCAAAGATAGAACTTTTTTATGGAAAGAGGCTTCTCTACCTAAAAAACTGTATCTTTGTAAGCTGAACATGAAAAACTATTAATCAAAAATCTTATAAAAGAATGAAAGAACAAATTCAAAAAAAGCTCAATGACTCCAAGGTTCTTCGGTGGAGTGTGTTGGCGTTGGTGGCTTTCACCATGCTATGCGGTTATTTTTTGACCGATGTAATGTCCCCCTTAAAACCGATGCTTGAAAAGGAGCTGCTGTGGGATAGTCTGGATTATGGTATTTTTACCAGTGCATACGGTTGGTTCAATGTCTTTGCCTTTATGCTTATTATCGGTGGTATCATTTTGGATAAGATGGGAGTGCGCTTTACTGGTATGGGAGCATGCCTTTTGATGGTGTTGGGCTGTGGGTTAAAATATTATGCTATTTCTACTACATTTGCTGAGGGAAGCACTTTGCTTGGAATGAAAACCCAGGTAGGACTGGCTGCGTTGGGATATGCTATATTTGGTGTCGGTGTAGAGATTGCAGGCATCACGGTCTCAAAAATTATTGTGAAGTGGTTTAAAGGAAAAGAAATGGCTCTGGCCATGGGTATGGAGATGGCGACAGCCCGTTTAGGCACTATGCTGGCTTTGGCTGTTACGGTTCCTATCGCTACTTTCTTTGGTATTACTGATGATGAGGGTGTGTTCCATCCTAATATCCCTGCTCCATTGTTGCTGTGCCTTACTATGCTTTGTATTGGTACGGTAGCATTTTTTATTTATACTTTCTATGATAAGAAACTGGATGCTTCTTTAGAAGAAGAAGGGGCGGAACCTGAAGAGCCTTTCCGTATGAAAGATATTTGGTTGATTGTAACCAATAAAGGATTTTGGCTGATTGCGTTGCTGTGTGTGTTGTTTTATTCTGCCGTATTCCCTTTCTTGAAATATGCTACAGACCTGATGGTGCAGAAATATAATGTAGATCCGGAATTGGCGGGTACTATTCCTAGCCTGTTACCATTGGGAACTTTGTTCCTTACTCCGCTTTTCGGTAATGTGTACGATCGGATAGGCAAGGGAGCTACGCTGATGATCATCGGTTCTGTGCTGTTGATTTTTGTTCATACAATGTTTGCGTTACCTGTCTTGAATGTATGGTGGTTTGCCACTATCATTATGATTATATTGGGGATTGGCTTTTCTTTGGTGCCATCGGCTATGTGGCCCTCTGTTCCTAAAATTATTCCGGAAAAGCAGTTGGGTACAGCTTACGCTTTGATCTTCTGGGTACAAAACTGGGGGTTGATGGGTGTACCTGCTTTGATTGGTTTTGTCTTGAATGAGTATTGCAAAGGACCGGTAGTAGATGGAATGCAGACTTATGATTATACACTTCCCATGTGGATATTTGCAGGCTTTGGTGTGGCTGCATTGTTCTTTGCTTTGTGGCTGAAAGGTGAGAATAAGAAAAAGGGGTATGGATTGGAGGAACCAAATATTAAAAAATAATTGATTGTCTTTTAGTGAAAATGAGGGTGTCCAGTGTATTATGGATACCCTCATTTTGCTATGTAGGGGTGAGATGGAGCTTTAGTCTTTATCAATCTTCACAATTCCTCCGGTATTAGGATTAAAGATCACTCGTGTATTTACTTTTTTATTAAAAAGGTTATCTATCAGACATTCCGTTGTCCCAAATTGTGTAACAGGTAGTTCTCCGTCAAAATAACGTTTGTTTGGAGTGAATACGGTAACCTGAGCTTTTCCCGGAATATTGTAAATAACACCATCCGTCTTCTTTTTTTCTTTGCCTTTCGGATCCATCGGTGGCAATGTTTCTTGGTTGACGATGGAAATATAATAAGGTTCACCGGATAAATTATCGGCATCCAGCATCCCTAGTTTCTTTGAGAAACGGAAAGCTACTTTTTCTTTCATGTCCGCTTCTGGTTTTATGCGGATGGTAAATGATTTTTCTATGCGGTCTGTTGTGCCGGCAAACATTTGCATCATGGCTTGTTCCTGTTCATCCAGATTGTCCAGCATGAGTTTTAAAGCGGCTCCGTCTTTGGGCATATAATCTGCTTGCCCGCGGGTCAGGCTGTTTTTGCTTTCTCGTATATTGTAGATTTCTTTCGCCACCAACTCAGCCATTTTAGCGGTAGAACCGGCTATCAGAATCTCTTCGGTCATAAAACTGCGTGGGTCAATACGTTTTTTGGCCGTATCGGCAACCTTTGTCACAGGTGCTTTCTCTATAGGAGAGGTGGTGTTGATAGCCTTTATGATTCCTTCAGGAGTCAATTCTACCTGTGAGGCCGCACTTTTGTCTTTCAGTTTTACAGCGTATGCATTGTCCGGGTCAGGAATGCCTATGGAATTTACTTTGATACTGTTTATTTCCCAATGTTCTTCCGGTTGGGATGATATGCCTGTAAGGCGCAGATAGCGGTCGGCGTATTGGCAGAATTCTCCGGGCGTGTAGACAACTTTGGTTGCGGTGACTTGCAATTCTATTTCGGTCTTAGGCAAATAATAAACCACTCCTTCTCCCATGGTTCCGGGAGTATATGTACTGACATCTTGTGCGGTGCCGCTTAATGAAACCAGTAACCCTGCTGCGATTAATCCTTTTTTCATATTTCTATATTCTATCATATATGTAAGCAAATATAGCTATTCTTTTGTAAATCTGCCTTTTGTTTCTGTTAATTTCTTCCATGCTGCGGGTAATGCGTCAATAAGATCACTTGAGGTGGTTCCTATTTCTCCTTTTTCTTCCGCTGCAATGTCTCCTGCCAGACCATGTACGTAGACGCCCAGGCGGCATGCATCTTCTTGAGTATATCCTTGTGCCAATAAGGCTGCCAGAATACCGGTCAGCACATCACCGCTGCCGGCGGTTGCCATACCTGGATTCCCGGTGGGATTGAAATAACAATTTCCTTCGGGGGTGACAACTGTGCTCCATGATCCCTTTATAATGATATAGCTTTGCAGATAGGCTGCCAGTTCTTTCGTCTTTGTCAGCCGTTCGTAAGTATCCATGCATTTACCTATCAGTCGTTCCAGTTCCTTTAGATGGGGGGTGAGAATACAGCGCTTCGGCATCCGGCTGAGCCAGTTGCGGTGAGTGCCGAAAATATTAATGGCATCCGCATCCAGCACTAAAGGTACCGGACAACCTTGTATTTGTTCCATCATGGCCAACGCTGTATCTTCTTCTTGTCCCAACCCCGGACCGATGGCTATGGCTTGATAACGGTCTGTATCCACGGGCTCGGCAAAATAATGGTCGTGTATGTCTGTCTGTACAATGGCTTCGGGGACAGTGGTCTGAAGTAAATCATGGTTGTGGATAGGTACATGGACAGTCAGTAATCCCACTCCCGAACGCAGGCAGGCACGGGCAGATAAAATGGATGCTCCTGCCATGCCATAAGATCCTGCGATGAGCAGTGCATGACCGAAAGCTCCCTTGTGGGCAAATCGTTTCCGCGGTTTGATGAGACTGCGAATTTCTTCTTCCTCTGTGATATAGTAGGGACTTTGTGCTGTATCAATAAAGTCTTTTTTCAGTTGGATGTCCAATAGTTGCCATTCGCCTACAATGTCTTCGTTTTCGGGGAAAAGAAAGG
This sequence comes from Phocaeicola sp. RTP21359st1_B8_RTP21360_211022, assembly GCF_040911965.1. Taxonomy (NCBI): domain Bacteria; kingdom Pseudomonadati; phylum Bacteroidota; class Bacteroidia; order Bacteroidales; family Bacteroidaceae; genus Phocaeicola; species Phocaeicola sp. RTP21359st1_B8_RTP21360_211022. Next base: position 9,792 of record NZ_JBDFXP010000023.1, on the reverse strand, counting down.
ATAACTTAGGTAGCTGAATGCTGAGAGTGACATCCGCGCGTATCATGTTTTGACGGATATTATAAGTGTTGTCCTCACACATTAATCCTGAAGGTACATCAATGGCTACTACCTGTGCCTTGGATGCATTAATATATTTCACTACGGCAGCAAATCCACCGTTCAGTGGTTTGTTGAGTCCGGAACCGAATAATCCGTCTACTACCAGATGCCTTTCTGTCAGGACTGGAGGATCAAATTGTGTGCTTACTTCAGTAAAGTACACCGAGCCGCATTCTTTTAACCGTTCAAGATTGGTCTGACATTCTTCCGACAGTTTTCCTTTGGTGTTAAACAGAAAGACTTCTACGTGATAGTTTTGCTTAGACAACATACGGGCTACGGCAAGCGCATCGCCCCCGTTATTTCCCGGTCCGGCGAATACTACAATATGGAAAGAAGTATCCCATCGGTGGGTAATGGCACGAGTCAGTTCTTCGGCTGCCCGTTCCATCAAATCAATGGAGGCAACCGGTTCTTTGGCAATCGTGTACTTGTCCAGCTCTTTTAGTTGGGTGCTCGAAATAATTTTCATGACAATCTCTTTTGTTTGAACGTACAAAGATAACACTATTTACAAAAAGAGGTTATGTGAATACTTCGATACTTGGAATAAAAATGTTATTTTTGCAGCAATTTAATAAAATAGCGGTTATGGATACCATTCAAATCAAAGATAAACGTTTCACTCCTTTCATTCCTGAAGAACGGATCTTAAAAGAAGTGGCACGGGTAGCGAGTGAGATTAATCGGGATTTAGAAGGAACTAATCCCTTGTTTTTAAGTGTATTGAACGGCGCATTCATGTTTGCTGCCGACTTGATGCGTAACCTTACCATTCCCAGTGAAATTTCTTTCGTGAAACTGGCCTCTTATGCAGGAACTTCTTCTACAGGAAAGGTAAAAGAGTTGGTAGGTTTGAATGATGATATTGAGGGTCGTACAGTGGTGATTGTGGAAGATATTGTGGATACCGGGGTGACAATGAAGCACTTGTTGGAAACATTACAAGCTAGAAAACCGAAAGAGATCCGTATCGCTACCTTGCTGCTGAAACCTGATAAATTGAAGGTGGAATTGGATATACATTATGTGGCCATGCGTATTCCCAATGATTTTATTGTGGGGTATGGTCTGGATTATGATGGCTTGGGACGTAACTATCGGGATATTTACACCGTAATGGAATGAAATTTGTACAACTAAATATAAAAATAAAAGGTAAAACAAGATGTTGAACATTGTAATTTTTGGAGCTCCGGGTTCTGGTAAGGGTACTCAGAGTGAACGTATTGTAGAGAAATTCGGTATTAATCACATTTCAACAGGGGATGTGCTTCGTGCTGAGATTAAGAAGGGTACAGAATTGGGAAAGACAGCCAAAGGATATATCGATCAGGGCCAGTTGCTGCCTGATGAATTGATTATTGATATTCTGGCAAGTACGCTGGATAGCTTTAAGGAAAGCAAAGGGGTTATTTTTGATGGATTTCCCAGAACCATCGCCCAGGCAGAAGCGTTGAAGAAAATGCTGGCCGAACGTGGACAGGAAGTATCTGTTATGTTGGACTTGGATGTACCCGAAGAAGAATTGATGACTCGCCTGATTAAGCGTGGACAGGAATCGGGACGTGCGGATGATAACGAGGAAACAATAAAGAAACGTTTGGTTGTTTATCACTCGCAGACGGCTCCGCTGATTGACTGGTACAAGAACGAAGGTAAATATCAGCACATTCACGGTTTGGGTACGATGGATGCTATTTTTGCCGACATTGTTGCTGCTGTTGAAAAATTATAGTAATATGCTAATGTGCTGATGCAGCAGTCCGCCAATGTGTCAGTCTGCATAATGATACATGGAGTACAGTTTCGTTGGCACATTAGTAAATTGATAAATTAGTAAATTATTAATTATGGCTGAATCGAATTTTGTTGATTATGTGAAGATATATTGCCGCTCGGGTAAGGGCGGGCGAGGCTCTGCGCATATGCGTCGTGAGAAGTATGTACCCAATGGTGGCCCTGACGGTGGTGATGGCGGTAGAGGAGGTCATGTTATTTTGCGGGGAAACCGTAATTATTGGACATTGCTTCACCTGAAGTATGACCGCCACGTGTTTGCCACACACGGCGGCAATGGATCGAAGAACAAAAGCTTTGGTAAAGATGGTGAAGACAAAGTTATTGAAGTGCCTTGTGGTACAGTTGTTTATAATGCTGAAACAGGTGAATATATCTGTGATATCACCGAACACGGACAAGAAATAATTCTGTTGAAAGGAGGACGTGGGGGATTGGGAAACTGGCACTTCCGTACAGCAACCCGTCAGGCGCCACGTTTTGCACAACCGGGAGAACCCATGCAGGAGCTGATGGTTATTTTGGAATTAAAACTGTTGGCTGATGTAGGTTTGGTAGGTTTTCCAAATGCAGGGAAATCCACTTTATTGTCTACCGTATCGGCGGCACGTCCTAAAATAGCCAATTATCCGTTTACTACGCTGGAGCCGAATTTGGGTATCGTGTCCTATCGCGAAGGAAAATCTTTTGTCATGGCGGATATTCCCGGAATTATTGAAGGGGCCAGTGAGGGAAAAGGACTGGGACTTCGTTTCCTGCGCCATATAGAACGCAACTCTTTGTTGCTCTTTATGGTACCGGGTGATACAGATGATATCCGTAAGGAATATGAAATCCTGCTGAATGAGTTGGCTACCTTCAACCCGGAAATGTTGGATAAACAACGTGTGCTTGCCATTACCAAAAGTGACATGTTGGATGAAGAACTGATTGCCATGTTGGAGCCGACATTGCCGGATAATGTTCCGCATATCTTTATCTCGTCGGTAACTGGCTTGGGGATACAGCAGCTGAAGGATATTTTATGGACAGAATTGAATAAGGACAGCAATAAGTTGGAAGGTGTCCGTACGGAAACAATTGTTCATCGCGCCAAAGATGTTGCCAAACTGCAGGAAGAGTTGAAAGACATGGGTGAGGATGAGGACTTTGAATATGAATATGAAGAAGATGCCGATGATGACTTCGATTATGAATATGAAGATGAGAATTGGGACGAAGAAGAGGAAAAGAAATGAAACGGCTGACATCAGATAATAAAATGTTGGGATATGAGCTGATGAAGGCATATCCCAACATTTCTTGTTTTTCTACCACCCGTCACGGAGGTTGTAGTAAGGGAAACTACGCTTCGTTCAATTGTAACGGATATTGTGGGGACGAGGCAGAAGATGTGAATCGCAACCGGGAATTGCTGCGTAGCTTGTTACCCGGGGAATCGGTAGAACTCGTAATTCCGCATCAGACCCATAGTGACCATGTGAAAGTTGTGGATACTATTCAGGTAAATACTGAATTGGAAGGAGTGGATGCATTGGTAACAGACATTCCCGGTTATTGCTTGTGTGTATCTACGGCCGATTGTGTTCCTGTTTTATTATATGATACCCGAAAGAAGGTAGTGGCTGCCATTCATGCCGGATGGCGTGGTACGGTGGCCCGGATTGTGGAGAAGACAGTTTCAGTCATGGATAACCAATACGGCTCGCAAGGGAAAGATCTCATAGCTTGCATCGGTCCCAGTATTTCATTGGAGGCTTTTGAAGTAGGGGATGAAGTTTATCAAGCTTTTTGTGAGGCGGGGTTTGATATGAATCAGATTGCCCGTAAAGAAGCAAAATGGCATATTGATTTGTGGGAAGCCAACCGTCAGCAATTGTTGGCATACGGTGTGAAGCCTGAACATATTGAGATATCCGGCATTTGTACGTATCATAATAACGATGATTTCTTTTCGGCCCGCCGGCAAGGAATCCGGTCGGGAAGGATATTATCGGGCATTCTTTTAGGTGTCTGAGGAACACACTCATTGGAAGAACGCAGTATAAAAATAAATATGGAAATAAAAGTATCGGAAGAAATAAAGAAAGCCTGTCCGCAGTTTGCCGGTATAGCCATCCGTGCTACGGTAGAGAACACTGCTTATAGCGAATCTTTGTGGAAAAAGATAGACGAGTTCACTATATGCTATCGTGAAATGTACACTACGGATTCCATTAAGGATATGGTTACGATTCATGCCACTCGGGAGGCTTATAAGAAATGTGGGAAAGACCCTAGCCGTTATCGTCCTTCGGGGGAAGCGCTCTGCCGTAGAATCCTGCGTGGAATTTCCTTGTATCAGATAGATACTTTGGTAGATCTTATTAACTTGGTATCTATTCGTTACGGATATTCCATCGGTGGCTTTGATGCGGATAAAATACAAGGAGATACATTGGTGTTGGGTATCGGTAAATCCGGAGAGCCTTATGAAGGGATAGGACGTGGAGAGTTGAATATAGAAGGAATGCCTGTTTACAGAGATGCTATGGGCGGAATCGGTACGCCGACCAGTGATAACGAGCGTACTAAACTGGAGGCAGGAACTACGCATCTGCTGACTATTATTAATGGATATAGCGGCAAGGAAGGTTTGCAGGAAGCGGCAGATTATATGTTGGAGCTCTTGAAAGAGTTTGCAGCGTCCAAGGATGAAGAATTAATTTATTTTTAAAATGAGATAATGAAAAGCACACAATTACTATTTTTATTGTTCATAAGTGTGGCGGCATGGGCTGGGGGGCCGGCCAAGAGTAATTTTACCGCAATGGAAGTAAACCATATCAGAGTCAAGACTCCCGGGCTCTTTAACGGGCGCAAAAGTTTCTCCATTCATCTGGATAGTATAAAAGAGAATGAATATTGTTTTCCTCTTCCCGGTGGTAAAGTGATTTCTGCATACGGAGCCCGCCGGGGGCACAGTGGAACGGATATAAAGACTAAGGCCAATGATACTATCCGTTGTGCGTTTGATGGAATAGTACGTATGGCAAAAACATACGCTGCTTATGGAAATGTAGTTGTTGTGCGTCATGATAATGGATTGGAAAGTATTTATAGTCATAATTCCCGGAATTTGGTAAAATCCGGAGATATCGTGAAGGCCGGTGATGCAGTAGGATTGACAGGCAGAACCGGACGTGCCACTACTGAACACCTTCATCTGGAATTCCGGATAGATGGACAACATTTCAATCCGAATCTGATTTTTGATATGAAAGACCGTACTTTGCACAAAACGGAAATTGTTTGTACCAAAGCCGGCAATAGAGTGATAGTAAAACAGAATTTAACACCTAAAAAATAGACGATGGACATAGAAAAAGCAATCACCGAAGGAATTGTATTCAAAGGTGGTAAATCTCCTAGTGGTAAGCAAGAAGATAAAGTGAAGACCAAGGCTAAAAAGAAAAGCTATATAACAGGGTTGCATGGGTCGGGAGCTGCCAAGATGAAAGCTGAGTTTCGTAAAAAACGTGCTAACAGACATAAGAATAAATAGGAATGTAGATTGAATTTAATATTCAGTACTTTATTAATAATTAAACAATTATCCTCTCCTTTGTTTTGGAATTATTCGTTTTTATATAAAATATGTTGTAAAACATAGAATAAACTGTACCTTTGCAATGTAAAACACAAAGAAGGCAAACCTCTTCGGCGTGGATTAATAGGTAAAAAGTTTAATTTAAAAATGACAAAAGAGATGAAAAAGATTGTATTGTCTATTATTGTAGCATTGATTGCTATTACTGCAAATGCGCAGGTGTATGTAGGTGGAACATTTGGAGTAGGTTCTGATAAAGTGGAAACAGAAGGAACAGAAGTTAAGAATACTACTTTCAAGATTCTGCCGGAGGTCGGTTATGAACTAAATGAAGATTGGTCTGTCGGTACAGTAGTCGGTTATGAATATAATAAAAGCGGTGATGTGAAAACTAATACTTTCACTATTGCTCCTTATGCACGTTATTTCTTTTTGAATAGTGATGTAGTCCGGTTATTTGCCGATGGCGGATTTGGCTTTTCTACTTCAAAAACGAAGGGGAATGACGCTTTGAATTCGTGGAATATTGGTATTAAACCGGGTATTGCCATCAAATTGTCTGATCATTTTTGTCTGGTTGCCAAGTATGGTTTTCTTGGATATTCCAAAAAAGAGAATCATGGATATGAGAGTGAAAATGTTGGTATAGATTTTGATACGGATGAGTTAAACTTTGGCTTTCATTATATATTCTAATCATATATAAATGTATCTGATAATCAGGAATCATATAACTGTATAATAGTTTGGTGAGCGGAATTTTTCATTTTATGAAAGATTCCGCTTATTTTCTTTACACATTAGGACTGGTTTCCAAAATAAAGCTTATATTTGTGAATGTAATGACGGTATAAAGGAATTGGGAACTGAAATTTATTATTAACTAAAAACAAACAGTCATGAAAAAACTAGCCTTTTTATTTTATTGTCATTGGTTACACTAGGTGTTTCTGCACAATCAAATCTGAAATGGAATGTGAATGCGGGTATTGGTATGTCAAATTGGTATGGTGATGATACGGATGGTACAGATGCTAAATTTGCTTATAAGGTGGGTATAGGTTTGGAAGTACCTTTTGCTAATACTAATATATGGTCTTTCCAGACAGGTTTGAACTTTATTTCTAAAGGTGTGAAAGGTGATGGAGTAACTGATGCTTGGGACGTGGTTGATGTGACGATCAACCAGCTTTATCTGGAACTGCCTTTGATGGTTGGTGCTCGGATACATACGGCCAGCAATTTTGATCTTCTTTTCAAAGGTGGTCCGTATTTGGCTTATGGAGTTGGCGGAAAAACTAAAATAGATGGTGTATCCGAGAAGGCTGATACTTTCGGTGATGATGGTTTAAAAAGGTTCGATGCCGGTTTGGGGTTAGGAGTTGCTTTTGAATTTGGCAACATAGTTGTAGGTGTTGAAACTGGCACAAGTTTTACTAAAGTAGCTAGCGGTGTTAGTGCTCATAACCTTTCTGCATTGGCCACTATCGGTTATAAATTCTGACCACAGATATAATCTTACCTTTAAATATATAAAGAACGGCTGTTTCTCTTTTAGAAAGAAGCAGCCATTTTTTTAGATGAAGCGTGGTTTATGAAATAAAAGCTATATTTGCAGATTATGATTAAAGACACAATTTTTTAGGGATATGGCATTAATAGATAAGGTAAGAGTGATAAAACTACTTCTTTTTGCACTGTTTATGATGGTAAGCATGGTGACTCCGGCTCAGAGTCAGGTGGATTGGAGTATAAAGGCCGGTATAGGCATGGCAAATATTATAGGTGATAATATGGGATCTCCTAAAGTAAAGCTGGCGTATAAATTAGGCATTGGCTTGGAGTGCCCTTTTGATAAGATCTGGTCTTTACAAACAGGCGTTTCGTTTGTTTCCAAAGGCACTAATCATACGATTGTTGAAACAGATGGAATTTCGGCTCAGGCTAAAGTAAATGCATCCTATTTGGAGTTGCCTGTAATGGTGGCAGCCCGGTTTGCAATGGATCGGAATACTTATATACTTGTTGCGGCAGGTCCCTATGGCGCATGGGGGATTGGTGGCAAAACCAAGGCTTTAGGGTATAGCTGGTCATCATCGTCTACACCGGATTGGAATACTGGAAATGTGGTTGAAATAAATACTTTTGGCAAAGATGGACTTGATCTGCGTCGTTTCGATTATGGAGTGGCGATAGGTTTATCGGTGGAATACCGGCATTATGTGATAGGAGTGGAAGGACGATTAGGGCTGTGCAAACTTCAAAAAGAACTTCAAGGGAAGAATATTACCGGCTTTGTAACAGCGGGATATAAATTTTAAGACGATTTTTTATATGGATTGTAAACACGGATCTTACAGGCTAAGTATGGTTTGCTTTATATCTGTAAATCCGTGTTGCAATTTGCACTGAGAATAATTAATGATGGAATAAACGAACACCAGTGAATGCCATGGTGATGCCGTATTTGTCACAAGTGTCAATTACATGGTCATCACGTACAGAGCCTCCGGCTTGTGCTATGTATTCCACTCCGCTCTTATGCGCACGTTCTATATTGTCACCAAATGGGAAGAAAGCATCCGAACCCAATGATACCCCCTTCATGGTATCCAGCCATGCGCGCTTTTCTTCGCGAGTCAGCACTTCCGGTTTTTTTGTGAAGAATTGTTGCCAGATGCCGTCAGCCAGAACATCTTCATGATCGTCACTGATATAGACATCAATTGTATTATCACGATCTGCACGGCGGATTTTTTCTACCCACGGCAGATTCATTACTTTAGGATGTTGGCGCAAATACCATATATCCGCTTTATTACCGGCAAGACGTGTACAGTGGATGCGGCTTTGCTGGCCGGCACCGATGCCGATAGCCTGCCCGTCTTTTACATAACAAACAGAATTACTTTGTGTATATTTTAAGGTGATAAGGGCAATAATCAAATCGCGTTTTGCTTCGTCTGGAAAATGCTGGCTTTTAGTTGGAATATGAGTCAGCAGGCTTTCGTCCAGTCTGATTTCGTTGCGGCCCTGTTCAAAAGTAATGCCGAATACATCTTTGTGTTCAATAGGTGCAGGGCGGTAAGCTGGGTCTATTTTAATTACATTGTATGTTCCCTTGCGTTTGTTTTTCAGGATTTCCAGCGCTTCCGGTGTGTAATCGGGAGCTATGACGCCGTCTGAAACTTCACGGTTGATGAGGCGCGCGGTAGCTTCGTCGCAAGTATCGCTCAATGCGATAAAGTCTCCGTAAGAAGACATGCGGTCAGCGCCACGAGCACGGGCATATGCGGTAGCCAATGGGGTAAGTGGCAAGTCATTCACAAAATAAATTTTCTTCAAGGTGTCATTCAACTCGATTCCTACTGCGGCTCCTGCCGGACTGACATGCTTGAAGGAGGCTGCTGCGGGTAGTCCGGTAGCTTCTTTCAATTCTTTGACCAGTTGCCAGCTGTTGAAAGCGTCCAGAAAATTGATGTATCCGGGACGTCCGTTTAATACTTCGATAGGCAATTCCCCTTCTTGCATGAAGATGCGTGACGGTTTTTGGTTGGGATTGCAGCCGTACTTTAATTCTAATTCCTTTGCCATAGTTTTATAATATTTCGGTTTATAGATTTTCAATGTGTGGCAAAGGTACAAAATAAATGGGGAAGACAGGTTATAAGAACTGTTTTTGGTTGTAGGCAACATGCTCGGGTGTTATTGGGGGAAAGTTGGAGTGTGAGATAGGAATTGCTTTGCAATATGAAAATCTATTTAAATTTTCTTTAAAAAAACTTTCAAAAGAATACGGAACAACAGTTAAACAGGAACTAAGTTTCATTTCTTTATTCGGAATTTTGGGTTTGTCGGACTTTGGTGGGGAAGTATGATCCGAGCTTGATGCGACTGTTTTTCTATTTTTTCTCCTACAGTTTTTCCCCTGTGTTTGCGGAGTCAGCACTTTTGAGAGCTCTGTGGTTTGTGTTTCGTAACCTGTCCGGTTGTCCTTCGGACTTGCTTCTTTTCCGTCTTTCCTTGTTTTTCCGTCTGCTGTTTTCGTATGGGTTCCTTCCTTTTTCCGTCCTTATACGCGCGTGCGAATATTATAATGTGTCTGTCTTTTTCCTCCCGTGTCCTCCGTTATGAAAACATGCTTTGTAACACATCTGTTATTCAGAGTATTACAAAAAAGTTTCAGGAAATCCGGATAATTTTTCCTTCGTATGTTTGCTGGTAATCGTTAAAAGGTCTACCTTTGCATCCGCAATCGAGAGAGATGCGGCACTTCAGACAGTGTGTGACTGACTTGGTGA